>JBAUOM010000529.1:0-9540 GCA_049579765.1 Xanthobacteraceae bacterium | reverse complement strand
GCCTTCACGCAGTTGAACGCGCCATCGAGGATAATGCCGGTGACCGCGCGCCAGTCCGCGAGCGTCATCTGTTCCAGCGGCTGCTCGGCGCGCACCGCCGCGTTGTTGACCAGGATATCGACCCGGCCGAACCGCGCCGCCGCGGCGGCGACCATCTCTTCGACCGCGGCAGCATCGGCCACGTCGGCGGTGATGGCGAGCCCGCTTCCCCCTGCCCGCTCGATCTCGCCCGCGACGGCCTCGGCTTCCTTCAGGTTGGCGCGCGCGTTGACTACGACCGCGGCGCCGCCCTCGGCCAGCGCGAGCGCGATGCCGCGGCCGATATTGCGCCCGGCGCCGGTGATGATCGCGACCTTGCCCGCCAATTCCTTGTCAGAAGCCATTTGTCGCTTTCCTCCCGGTTGCCGTCATCCGCAAATGCGGATGATCCGCTTTCGCGGGCATGACGAAGGCATGTCGATTATGCACGCAAGAATGAAAGATCGACTTTGCCGTCGTAGAGCGCCCGCAGCAGCGCGGGCGCGGTCCGCGAGCGCGCGTCGTTCCATCCGCCGTGGCGCGCGTTGAGCACGAATTTCTCCTCGATGTCGCCGCGGGTGAGCGGCTCGTGCGCGCCGCCACGCATGTGCGGCTGGCATTCCTCGATCACGCGGCCGTCGGCGAGGGCCGCGCGGATGTGGCCGGTGAAATTCTTCGGGTACGGATTATCCGGATCGATCCGGTAGCGCACCTTGGCGGCCAACGCGAGCACGGCAGCCTCCTTCACGGCGTCGTCGGTGAAGGCGTCGAGCCCGACATTGCCGTGCACCAGGGCGTACGCGATGCAGTAGGGCGTGGAGAATTTGCCCGCATAGCCGTTGGCCGGCCGCTGCTTGGCGGCGAGCGGCTCCCACAGCCGATGCACGGTTCCCTCCGCGACGTCGCAGGCCAGCTCGCCGACGTCGTCCGCCGCCAGGCCGCGCGCCCTGAGCCGCCGCGCGCAGTCGATATAGGGATGGGTCATGGTTCCGCAGGGATAGGGCTTGAAAGCGAGCGTCGGCGTCACCCAGCGCGCGCCGAAATCGCCGGCGAGCGCCTCGTAGTCGCCCTTCGTAGTGTGGGCGAAGCCATGGAACAGGCCGTGCACCCCTTCGAACACGGTGCGCGGGCCGATGAAACCGTGGCGGGCGAGCAGCGCCGCGCGCAGTCCCGATTGCGCCGCCCAGCCCGCGTGCAGCCGCTTGGTCCACGCGCCTTCGGCGAGATATTCGATGATCCCGCCGGCCATCGAGCCGGCGATGCCGAGCGCATCGACGATCTGGCGCGGCGTGAGGTTGAGCGCCGCGCCGACGCCCGCGGCCGACGCCATGGCGCCGAACACGGCGGTGGGGTGGAATCCCGCCGTGTGCACTGCCTTCGGGACCACGACGCTGAGCCGGCACATGACCTCGACGCCGACCGCGATCCCAAGGAGCGCCGACGGCCCGTCGGGATTGTAGCGTTCGCAGGCCGCGAGCACCGCCGGCACGATCACCGCGCCGGCATGCACCGGGCCGCCCTCGAAGGTGTCGTCGAAATCCTCCCCGTGCGCGGCCGTGCCGTTGACGAAGGCGGCGCCGGCCGCGTCGATTGATCGCGCATGGCCGATGGCGGTGCAGGACCCCTCCTCGTCCCAGCCGGCGAGCGCCGCCGCGACGTAGTCCGCGTTGCGGGCGGTGAGGCACAGACCGACGACATCCACCACCAGATCCTCGCAAGTACGCCGCACGGGTGCCGGCAGGCGCGCCGGATCGAGCGCCGCGACCGCGCGCGCCAGGCTCTCGGCGACCGAGGTTTTGGGAAGAGGGTTATCCATGGCTCAGGCGTTGCGCAGACGGGCGGCGCCGAAGCCGGGAATGCGGTTGACGGCGATGACGACCGCGAAGGTGATGGCCAGCATGATCAGGCCGAGCACGGAAATGGCGCCGAGGTCGCCCGACTCGTTGAGGTCGAAGATGAGCACCGAGATCACCTTGGTCTCCGAGGTGAACAGCATGATGGCCGCCGACAGTTCGCGGATCACTCCGACGAAGATGAAGCACCAGGTGGCGATCACGCTCGTCCGCAGCAGCGGCGCGGTGATGTCGCGCAAGGTGCGCAGGCGCGTCGAGCCGAGAATTCTACTGGCGTCCTCGAGATCGGTATGCACGGAGCGGAACGCCGACTGCAGCTGCTGATAGGCGGCAGGGAGCGCGATGGTCACGAAGGCGAGCAGCAGGATCCACAACGTGCCGTAGAGCACGAGCGGCGGCCGCGCGTAGCTCAGGAACAGGCCGACGCCGAGCACGATGCCGGGGATGGCGACCGGCGCGGTGGCGAGGAAGCCGAGCGCGCGATAGCCGCGGATGGCGCGCCGGGTCGTGAGATAGGCGATCACCAGCGCCATGAGCGTGCCGACGGTCGCCGACGCCACGCCGAGCACGAAGGTGTTCTTGAGCGCGAGCTGGGTCGCCGACAATTCGAAGAACACGAAGTGGATGTTGTGCAGCGTGAAATTGTCGAAGGTCACGAACGAGGTGGCGACGCGCGAAAAGGTCGCGTTGAGCAGCGCGCCGTAGGGCAGGAACACCGGGCAGGCGAGAACCATCAAGACGAGGATGAGCGCCGGCCATTTCAAGCCGCCGAGCCGGATCAACCGCGGATCGCCCTGCTTGCCGCCGACCACCGAATAGCCGCGGCGGCCGAGGATGAAATGCTCGGCGCGCAGCAATGCCACGGTCAGCACGAGCAGCGGCACCGACGCCGCCGCCGCCAGCTCCGGCTTGGGCGGATAGTTGAACAGGCTCCAGATCTTGGTGGTCATGGTATGGAAGCCGGCCGGGATCGCCAGGATCGCCGGGGAGCCGAACAGCGTCATCGCCTGCAGGAAGGCGACGAGCGCGCCCGCGAGCAGCGCAGGCATGGCGAGCGGAATGGTGACGCGGCGCGCGGTCGTCCAGGTGCGGCCGCCCAGGATGGAGGAGGCGTCCTCGAGGTCGCCGGGAATGCGGTCGAGCGCGTTGGCCAGCAGCACGAACACATAAGGGAAAGTGTAGCAGGAGATCACGAAGATCAGACCGGCGAGCGAATAGATGTTGAACAGATGCTCGTCCTGCGGCGCGTCGGTGACCGCCCGGTAGACCTTGTTGAGCAGGCCGCTGTTGGGTGCCGCCAGCAGCTCCCAGGCGATGGCTCCGAGAAAAGGCGGGGTCACGAACGAAGCCGTGACCAGCGCGCGCGCGGTGCGCCGCAACGGCATGTCCGTACGGGCGACCAGCCAGCCCATCGGTGCGGCGAATGCGCAGCAGATGATGCTCGAGCTGACCGCCAGGATCAGCGTCGTCACCAGGGGATCGACGAAGACCGGATCGGTGGCCAGCGTTCGGAAATTGCCGAGCGTGAAAGCGCCGCTGCGGTCAACCAGGCTGTAATAGACGAGCCAAGATATCGGCAGAATGATCAGCACGCACAGCAGCGCGGCGAACAGGATCAGGACCGGCCACGAGAGATCGATCCTCTGGGTCGGCGCGGTGCGTTCGGCGGGCAAGGCGATGGTCATGATCGCCAGCGCCGTCTCGCAGCGCCTAGGATGGGCGAAGGCGCGGGCGGAGATGCAGCTCTTGCCGACCAGTCCACGCAGCGCCGTGCCCACGCGTTGGAAAATAACGCAGGAGGCCCGCAAACGCGCGCAGCCGTGTGCTCACCCGCGGCGTCGGTTTCCGCGCCTTTGCCCACCCTGCGATCGCCGTTCATTGCCCATCACACCTTGAAGATCTGCGCATAGCGCGCCTTGATCTCCTCGCCCGTCTTCTCGACGGCCTCGGGGTCCTCCTTCATCAGCTTGATCTCGGAGAGCTTGCGGATGCCTGGCTTTTCCACGGTCTGTCCATGCGGCGAATACTGGCGCGCCCAGTCGACCAGCATCTGCTGGGCCTCGCGCGCATGCATCCAATTCTGGAACAGGCGCGCGGCGTTCGGATTGGGAGCCGCCTTGAACACCGCGCTCGGCCCGGTGGCGAGCGGCGTTCCTTCCTCCGGATAGACGATTTCCACCGGCTGGCCCTCCTCCTTGTAGCGGATGACCAGATAGCCCGCGCCGTCGACCATGACCGCGCGCTCGCCGAGCGAGATCTTCTTGGGCGTGTCGGTCGCCGACTGGACCTGCATGACCCGCTGCTTGGCGAGCTTCTCGAAATAGTCCCAGCCGAGATCGCGCGCGATCTGGAAGGTCGCGTTCATGATCGTGCCGCTGTAGGCCGGATGCGCCTTGACCAACTTGCCCGCCCATTTCGGATCGAGCACGTCGGCGAAGCTCTTCGGCGCCTCCTCCTTCTTCACCAGGTTCGTGTTGTAGGCGAGCGGAGAGATCAGGATCCGCGTCGTGACGTGCAGCGCATCCGGGTCGTAGTATTTCGGATCGAAATGCTTGGCGACGTCCTCCGGCAGGTACGGCGCCAGCCAACCGTTGCGCTTCCACACGATGCAATGCGCCTGGTCCGCGGTGTTGACCACGTCGACGGCATGAATGCTGCTGCCGTACTCCTGGCCAATGCGGGTGAAGATGCGCTCGGCGCCGGAGCGTTCCACGCGGACGCCAATGCCGGGAAATTTCTCCTCGAATGCCTTGGCGAGCCGCTGCGCGAACGCCAGGTCCATCGCAGTGTAGAAGGCGAGCTTGCCCTCTTGTTTCGCCGCCTCGACGAGCGCGGGCGTGATCGCCGACGCTTCCGGCAAAGCCGCTCGCAGCGGGGTCGCGCAAACGGTCGCCGCCAGCGCCGTCCCGCCCTTGAGCACCTCACGCCTGGAAAACACATGCCTGATCATTGTTTCCTCCCGGCCGGGCGCATCGCGGCAGAGCGTGCGCCGGCTCGACTGCTTTCGGCCTTCGCGCGCGTGGGCAAGGTCGCGCGGCCGGACAGCAACGGTTCGACAGACGATTTGCCCTCCGCTTACATCTCTCAGACCTTGAAGATCTTGGTGTAGTGCGCCTTGATCGCCTCGCTCTCCCGCTCGACCGCGGCGGCGTCATCCTTCATGATCTTGATCTTGCCGAGCGGCGTGCGTCCCGGCTTCTCCTTGGCGAGGGCGTGGACCGAGCGCATGCCGCCCGCGTCGATGCTGAGCTGCTGGCACTCCGCCGACAGCATATAGCTCTGCAACAGACGCGCGGCGTTGGGATTGGGCGCCTCCTTGAAGATGGCGTTCGGGCCGACGATGAGGGGGGTGCCCTCGGTCGGATAGATGATCTCGACCGGCTTGCCGCTCTCCTTGAGCTGGAACATGCCGTATTCGATGCCGTCGGCCATGATCGCACGCTCGCCGAGCGCGAGCTTCTTGGGCGGGTCGGACGCCGACTGCACCTGCATGATCTTCTGCCGCGCGAGCTTCTCGAAGTACGACCAGCCGAGGTCGCGCGCGGTCTGGTAGGTCGCGGTCAGGATGGTGCCGCTGTAGCTCGGGTGCGCCTTAACGATCTTGCCGGTCCATTTCGGATCGAGCAGGTCGGCGAAGCTCCTCGGCGCTTCCTCCGCCTTCACCTGGTCGGTGTTATAGCCCGCGACGCACAGGAAGACGCGGAAGCTCGCGAACATGCCGTCCGCATCCTTGTGCTCGGGCGGGAAATGCCTGGCGACGTCCTCGGGCACGTAGGGCGCCAGTATCCCCTCCCGCTTCCAGACGATGAGATGCGAGGCATCCGACGAATTTACGACGTCGACGGCATGGATGCCGCTGGCATATTCCTGGCCGATGCGCTGGAACACGCGTTCGGCGCCGGTGCGCTCCACCCGCATGGCAACACCGGGATACTTGGCTTCGAAGGCGCGCGCGATCTTCTCCGCGAGCGGCAGGTCGACCGAGGTGTACCAGACGACCTTGCCCTCCTTCTTCGCGGCCTCGATCAGCTCCGGAGTGACCGCGCTGGCCGGCGGAGCCGCCGACGCGACCGAAGCGAATGTGCTCGATGCCACGACGGCGGTCGTGCCCTTGAGCACGTCCCGCCTCGACAATGTCGGCTTCCTCATGGTCGTTTCCTCTCCAGATCTTGTTGCTCTCCGGGACCTACCGGAGTCACCCATTCAGCATGCGGCAGCGCTCCGGCGGCAGATGCAGCCACACCGCGGCCCCGGTCGGGATGTTCTCGGCCGCCGAGGCGACCACGCGCAACTGGGTCCCGTCGGCCGCCTCGACCAGATAGTCGCGGCTGGCGCCGAGAAAAACCTGCCGCACCACGGTTCCCGGCACCACGTTGTCCATACCGTCGGGCTTGCTCGCGCAAAGCCTTATCGCATGCTGGCGTACCGCGACCGCGCCTTCGCCGCCAGGGGCGAATTTGTCGCCGCTGCAGCGCAGCGTGGTGCCGGCGCAAGCGAGGTGGTGCGCGTCGAGCGCGCGCCCCTTGACGACGTTGCTCGAGCCGATGAAGCGGGCGACGAATTCCGAGCGCGGCCGCTCGTAGACATCCTCGGGCGAACCCGCCTGCTCGATCTTGCCGGCGTTCATCACCGCGATGACGTCGGCGGTGGTCATCGCTTCCGACTGGTCGTGGGTGACATAGACCGTGGTGTAGCGGTATTCGTCATGCAGGCGGCGCACCTCGAAGCGCATCTCTTCGCGCAAATTGGCGTCGAGATTGGAGAGCGGCTCGTCGAGCAGCAGCGTCTCGGGCTCGACGACCAGGGCGCGCGCGAGCGCGACGCGCTGCTGCTGGCCGCCGGAAAGCTCCCCCGGATAGCGGTCCGCGAGCGCGCCGAGATGGGTGGTGTCGAGGATGGCGGCGAGCTTACGCTTGATCGTATCGCGATCGATCTTGCGCAGCTCGAGCCCGTAGGCCACGTTTTCGGCCACCGTCATGTGCGGCCACAGCGCGTAGCTCTGGAAGATCATCGACATGTTGCGCCGCTCCGGCGGCACGGTCCGCGCCGGCGAGGAGACCACCCGATCGCCGACCCGGATCTCGCCGAGCGTCGGCTCGACGAAGCCCGCGATCAACCGCAGCGTCGTGGTCTTGCCGCAGCCGGAGGGGCCGAGCAGGCATACCAGCCGGCCGTGCTCGATGGTGAGCGAGACGTCGTCGACCACGGCGAGATCGCCGTAGCGTTTGGTGAGCCCGCGCAATTCGACCGCCGCCACGCCCTGCCCTCCTCGACACTCGATCGGTGGTCCGCCGAGCTGGTCGTTACGACCATTGAAGCACCGAATGCCTGCTCGCCATCCGCGACAGCTTGCCGCCCAGAGTGGAGGCCCGGCGGCTGGCGCTCGTCCCCGACGACAGCCGCATCCTGCTTACTTCCCCGTGAACGCGGGCTTGCGCTTCTCCATGAACGCCCTGCGCCCCTCGATGAAGTCGTTGCTGGCGAAGCATTGCTCGACCATTTCGGCGCAGCGCGCCACGTTGCGCTTGGATTCGTCCCTCATCGCCTCGCCGACGATGTACTTGACCGCCTTCACCGTCAGCGGCGCGTTGGCGGCGATCATCTCGGCGTAGTCCTTCACATAAGCTTCGAGCTCGGCCGGCGGCACGGCCCGGTTGACGAGCCCCATCAGACGCGCCTCCTCGGCATCGAACTGGCGCGCGGTGAAGAAGATTTCGCGCGCGAAGGCGGGCCCGATGATGTCGATGAGACGGCGCAGGCCGGCATAGGAATAGCCCAGCCCGAGCTTCGCCGCCGGCACCGCGAAGCGCGAATTGTCGGAACAGATGCGCAGGTCGCAGCACACCGCCAGCCCGAGCCCGCCGCCGATGCAATAGCCGCGGATCATGGCAATGGTGGGCTTGGGAAATTCCTGTACCCCGGCATAGGCCTTCTCGACCGTCGCGTTGTAGATCCTGGTCGCGTCGAGGGTGGAGCGCTCGCTCTCGAATTTCGAGATGTCGGCACCGGAGACGAAGGCCTTGCCGCCGGCGCCGGTGAGCACGACCACGCGAACCTCGTCGTCCTTGGCAAAACCGTCGAGGATCTGGCTGGTCGCCGCCCACATCTCCAGCGACACCGCATTGAGCCGCTCGGGATTGTTGAAGATCACGTAGCCGACGCGCCCGTCCTTGCGCGCCAGCATCTTGTCGGTCTTGGTCACGTCGTCCATCGCTCGTCCTCCGCGCCTCGTGCCGCCCGCGCGGCGATCGGCCTTACCCCTCAGATGGCATCGGCCTGGCGCAGCGCCGCGATTTCCTTGGCGCTGAACCCGAACTCCTTGAGCACCGCGTCAGTGTGCTCGCCCAGGCCCGGCGGCGGGGCCGCGAGCCGGCTGGGCGTGCGCGACAACGACACCGGCTGGCCCGCCATGCGCAAGGCCGATTTGTCCTTCGTCTTCACCGGCTGGGCGATGCCGAGGTGCTCGACCTGGGGATCGGCGTAGACCTGGTCGATGCTGTAGATCGGACCGCAGGGAACGCCCGCCTTGTTGAGCAGCTCGATCCATTCGGCGCTGGTGCGCTTGACGGTGTAGGCCTCGATGTCGGCGTTGAGCGCGTCGCGGTTCTTCGAGCGCTCCGCCGCGCTCTGGTATTCCGGCCGCCGCAACAGATCGGTGGCGTCGGCGGCACTGCAAAACCGCGCCCATATCTTCGAGCCTGTCGAGGCGATGTTGATATGGCCGTCGGCGGTCTTGAACACGCCGGTCGGGATGCTGGTCGGATGATTGTTGCCGGCCTGCTTGGGCACGTCACCGTCGATGAGCCAGCGCGCGCCCTGGAAATCGAGCATGAAGATCTGCGCCTGCAGCAGCGAGGTGGTCACATGCTGGCCCTTCTTCGACTTCTCGCGCTCCAGCAGCGCGACCAGAATGCCGAGCGCGCAGAACAGGCCGGCGCTGAGATCGGCGATCGGAATGCCGACGCGCACCGGGCCCTGCCCCGGCAGGCCGGTGATCGACATCAGCCCGCCCATGCCCTGCGCGATCTGGTCGAAGCCCGGCCGGTCGGCATAGGGACCGGTCTGCCCGAAGCCGGAAATGCTGGCATAGATCAGCTTCGGATTGATCTTGCGCAGCTGCGGATAGTCGATGCCGAGGCGACGCTTCACGTCGGGGCGAAAATTCTCCACCACCACGTCGGCCTTCTTCACCATGCGCTTGAAGGCCGCCACGGCGGCGGGCGCCTTGAGGTTGAGCGTCATGCTGCGCTTGTTGCGGTGAAGATTGCGGAAGTCCGATCCTTCCCGCGGCCCGCCGAGCGCATCGCCGCCGCCCGGCTCGGGCGGTAACTCGATCTTGATGACGTTCGCGCCCCAATCGGCGAGCTGACGCACGCAGGTCGGTCCGGCGCGCACTCGGGTCAGATCGAGGACCGTGAAGCGTTCGAGCGCGTGCGAGGCTTTGGGAAACGGCATTTTTGGGCACCCTGCAGGGGTGTCTCTCGTTTGCGATATTTCTCTTGGCCCGGCGAGGCGCCGGGAACGGCCCGACATTCCCTGATCTGCCACCCGTTGTCCACCGAGGAAGGGATTTGAGCGGCCGGGACGATCTCGCTATGGTGCGCCCGCGCCGGGGGGCGCCCGACGGCCAGCCTAGGACGCCTCGATGATGACGCTTGCAGTACCCTCC
>JBAUOM010000528.1:0-2000 GCA_049579765.1 Xanthobacteraceae bacterium | reverse complement strand
GTCCGAGATGCGGACTTCTGAACCAAAGCCACACTAGATCAATAAGTTGCTAGTGTCCTTCGATTCCGAAGTTCGCAAACGAGCGTCCCGCACAATGGTGCGAACTTCGGAATCGGGACACTAGCGGCATTTGCCTAAAATTGAACCGATCGAGCTTGACGCGCCGATCATGGAGATACGCGCGCCGGCGTGAGCAAAGCGCCCCATCGCGTTCGGTCGCGCCCGCGTTTCGGCAACGGACCGTTCACCATTTCACACGAATGGACCGACGAAATCCCTGCCTACGGCACCGTAATCGAATATGGGCGCCGCCCGTCCGTTTCCGCCTTAGCGTTCGTTTAAGCGGCCTCTGACACGATCTGCGGCGTCAAAATAAAGGGGAGCGCGTCCCAAGTCGTCGGGCGTGCACGCAAAACGTGAACCTGCTCGCTCCGGTCCGAGACGATGTCGAGGCGTGGCCATTCCGGTGGGGACGGCATCGCGCGTCCGCGTGCCAGTGCGGCGCGTCGATGGGTCTTCGCCGTCCGGCGGGCCCGCCCCTACACGGCGTTCCCGGTGGCCTCTGCGCGATTGGTGTCATGGGTATGTCTTCTGGCGCAACCGTAGCTCTCAAAGTCCGGTGAACGAAAGTGCGTACTCAAACGACGAGTCCAGGCCGAGGGAGAAGCGGATCGCTCCGCGCCGAGCGCCGACCGCGCCTGTTGGGCGCGCTCGGATGGAACCCGAAGGATGCAGCCGGCGCTTTGCTCGTCGCGATCGCCGTCGTCGCCATCCTGACCAATGTGCTGTTCATGCAATCGGGCTCGCATCCCGCGCCGATGTTCAAAAGCGCAAATGCGTCGGCAAGGCCGGCGCCGGCGAACGGCAGCGCCGCGTCCGCCGTTCCGCGCCCGCGGCAGCCCGAGCCCGGACCCGCTCCGGCCCAGACCGCTGCGGCGCGCGCGTCCGGGGAGATCATCGGCGACATCCAGCGCGAATTGGCTCGCCGCGGCTACTACGATGGAGTGGTCGACGGCCTCTATGGTCCGAGAACGGACGGCGCGATCCGCGACTTCGAGCAGGCCGCCGGTCTCAAGCCGAGCGCCGAGCCCAGCGAGGCGTTGCTGCAGGCCATCACGCGCGCGCCCGCCAAGCTGGCAAAGGGGACAACGGGCACCGCCTCCGCCACGCATCCGTCGCCGGTGCGCAACGACGTTGCCGTCGCGCGCCCGGCCCCCTCGAAACGCATCGTTGCCTTGCAACGCGCGCTCGCCGAATACGGTTACGGCCAGATCCGGGCGAGCGGGGTCATGGACGCCGATACCCGGGCCGCAATCGAGAGGTTCGAGCGCGAACGCAAGCTGCCGATCACCGGCCAGGCGTCCGACCGCCTGGTGCGCGAACTGGCGGCGATGACCGGCCGACCGTTGGAATAGCCTTTCCTCGTCACGCCGCCGCTACGAGGGCGGGCACGCCGCGCACGGCGTTAGAGACACAAGACAGGCTCGCGTTTTTGCTCGCGCACGTGGATACTGTTGTTTCCTGCCGCGCGCGGGCCTACGAAGCGAGAACCTGGAATGCGTCTCAAATCTGCGATCTGGGTCGCAGCCTATATCCGGCGCTGCCAGGTCGAAGGCGCATTCGCCGCCGTCCGGCGACGCGGAGCCGAAGAGGCCGGCGCCATTTTCGTCAAGCTCAATCGGCTCGACGGTACCGCGGAGCTCTTCGGCCCGGCGCCGCAGAGCGTGTTCGACGATGCGCGTCCCGCGGATCGGCTGTTCAGCCGATGTCTGGGCGAGCAGCCCGTTCCCGAGGCCACGATCGAGGAACGCCTGGTGCGCGAGCTGCGCTTCGATCCCGACGCGTGGATCGTCGAGATCGAGGACCGAGCCGGGCGCCACTTCCTCGACCGGATCGTCGGCTAGCGCATGTCCCGGAAAAGTGGGCACCGGTTTTCCGCCAAGGACATGCGCAAAGCCAAGGAATCTAGAGCGCATCCCGATTCGACCTAATCGGGATGC
>JBAUOM010000527.1:0-13445 GCA_049579765.1 Xanthobacteraceae bacterium | reverse complement strand
TGACAATAGAGGCGGCCGTCGGCGAAATTGGAGAAATAGACCGTCCCGTCGCGCACGGTCCAGGATCCGCCGCCGTATTCGTGCAGGCGCGTGCGCGCATTGAAGGGCTGCGGGGTGACATCGGCGTGCCGGCCATCCGCCCGGCCGCGCACGACGACGTAACGGCCTTGCTCCTGCGGACGTCCTTCGAGCCAGTAGACGTTCTCGCCGTCGAGCCGCACTTCCGACAGCGCAATGGATTGCGCGACAATGAGATCCGACGTGATCGGCGACTTCCAGGAGCCGTAGGGCGCCGTCTTGCTCATGCCGTGAATTCCACGCCGGCACGACCGCCCGCCGCCAAGCGCAGGCGACCGGCCCGCAGCATGTAATTGACGTGAGCGAGCACCTCGCTGAAGGCAAAGCCCATCTGATGGGGATCGTCGATGGCGCGCCGGAACACCACCGGGACGAGGTTCGCCGCCGTGCAAGGCGCCCGCCGGCACGCCTCTTCGATCGCGAGACAGCGTGCCTCGTGGTGAGTGCAAAGCTCGTCGACGCGCCGGCGCAGTCCGACGAACGGCAGATTGTGCCCCGGCAGCACCAACACGTCTTCGGGCACGTCGCGCTTGAGGCTCGCGAGCGAACGCAGGTAGATGCCGAGCGGGTCGCCTTCGGGGTCCATCGCCTGCACGCTGATATTGGGCGAGATCCGGGCCAGCACCTGGTCGGCGCAGATGAGCAGGTTCTCGGCCGGGCAAAACAGCATGACCTGTTCGGGGGCATGGCCGCCGCCTGTGAGGACCTCGAAGGTGCGGCCGCCGACCCGCAGCAGTTCACCGGCGATCAGCCGGCGAAACGTGCGCGGCAGGCCTGAGATCATGCGCAGGTAGCGATGGCCGCCGGTGAGCAGCCGTTCGGTCGTGCCGTCGTCGAGGCCGTGCGAACGATAGAAGCTGCGGTAGGGCTCGGCGTTGAGCGCGCCGGGATCGAGATGGATGGTGAGGCTGACGAGGTATTCGGTCTGGCTCATCAACAGCGGCAGGCCGAAGCGTTCGCACAGCCAGCCGGCGAGGCCCATATGGTCGGGATGGTAGTGCGTGACCAGGACACGGCTGAGCGCTCGCCCCGCGAGCGGCCCGGCGAGCAACGCCTCCCAGGTGGCACGCGTCGCGGCGTCATCGAGGCCGGTATCGAGCACCGCCCAGCCGGCGTCGTCCTCGATCAGGTAGATGTTGACGTGATCGAGCCGGAACGGCAGCGCGAGCCGGACCCACAGGAGGCCGGGCGCGATCTCGACCGGCCGTCCCGGCTCGGGCGGGATCGGATAGGGAAAGGTCAGTGCGGCCGGAGGGGCGTTCTTTTGCATGGTGACCAGTTCGTCTCAACGAATAGCGCAGCGGCCTAGCCGCGTAGCCCGGATGGAGCGCAGCGCAATCCGGCGCGGGCGGGATGCGACTGGAAGCGATGTAGCGGAGCCGAGAGGCGATCCCGGATTTCGTTTCGCTCCATCCGGGCTACATTCTGCATTCATTCAATGCCAATAAGGCGGATAGCCGGAGTTGCGGTCCTCGGCCTCCAGCAGGCGCAGCATCGCGGGCCATTCCAGCACGCCGTACGGCCGGCGGGTGCCGGGCTGGTAGAGGTGCGCGGTATGCGCGAGCACGTTCTCGCCCGGCATTGCGAGCTCGGTACGTGCCGCCATGGCATCGACCTGCGAGCGGCATGACAGTTCGAGCTGATACATGGTGTTGAAGGCCTGCTGGATCGTCGCCCCGCACGTGAGCAGGCCATGGTTGCGCATGATCAGTGCGTCATGCGGCCCGAGGTCCGCGACGATGCGCTCGCGCTCGTCGAGGTCGACGGCCGGGCCCTCGTAATCATGATAGCCGACATGGCCGACGAATCGGATCGAGGTCTGCGACAGCGGGAGCAGGCCGCACGTCATCGCCGACACCGCGATACCGGCGCGGGTATGGGTGTGGAGCACGCAGGCGACGCCCGGCCGTGCCTTGTGGATCGCGCCGTGGATCACGTAACCCGACTTGTTGATGCCGTAGTCGGTGTCGGGCTTCCAGACGATCTCGCCGTCGACGTCGATCTTCACCAGGCTCGACGCAGTGATCTCCTTGTAGAGCATGCCGTAGAGATTGATGAGGAGGTGGTGGTCTCCGCCGGGGATACGCGCGGTGATGTGGTTGTAGATGAGGTCGGTCATGCCGTATTTGTCGACCAGACGATAGCAGGCGGCGAGATCGACCCGCGCCTGCCATTCCTCGGCCGAGACCTGGCCGCGGATCGACTTGAAGTCGGTCGTGTAATTCATGGATAGTTTCCGTGCTTGCTCGCTGCCGGGGGACTCTCCGGCAGCATAGCGCCGCGGCCTGGACAAGGCCAAGGGATGCCGGCGACGGGACCGCGGCAGGGGCGGCAAGAGGGAGGGCGGACGGTGCCGATCGGCGACATCCTGCGCAACAACGTCAGGGAGAAGCTCGCGCGCGACGAAGTGGTGGCGTCGATGACGGTGCGGCTCGTGCACACGACCGAGATCGCCCGCATCGCCCGCACCGCCGGCTTCGATACCCTCTACGTGGATCTGGAGCATTCCAGCATCTCGCTCGAGCGCTGCGGGGCGATCTGCAGGGCCGCCCTGGAAGCCGGGATCGCGCCGTTCGTGCGCATTCCCGCCAACACGCCGGACCATATCGGCCGCGTGCTCGAAGGCGGCGCGCTCGGCATCGTCGCCCCACACGTGCACTCGACGGAGGAGGCGAAGGCTGTGGTGAAGGCGGCGAAGTTTCCGCCGCTGGGCGAACGATCGAATGTGAGCGGACTGCCGCATCTGCACTTTCGCTCCTTCCCTGCGCGCGAGGCCTATGCCGCGCTCAACGAGGCCACCATGATCATCGTGCAATTCGAGAGCGCCGCGGCGCTCGCGTGCACCGAGGAGATCGTCGCGGTCGACGGCGTCGACATGGTGCTGATCGGGCTCAACGACCTGCTCGCCGATTGGGGCATTCCGGGAGAGTACGAGCATCCGCGCGTACGCGAGGCCTATGCCGTCACCATTGCCGCCTGCCGCAAGCGCGGCAAGCACTGCGGGGTCGGCGGGCTCGCCACGCGCCCCGACCTAGCCGCCGAATTCGTGCGGATGGGTGCGCGCTACGTCTCGACCGGCACCGACTTGGGCTTCCTGCTGGGCGCCTGCGCCGCGCACGCCAAGGCGGTGCGGGAGATCAAGCTATGATGTCGGCGCCGGCAAAGCGTCTTCCGGCGAAACGGCAACCGGCGCGCCCTCGAAGGCGCGCCGAACATAACACTGCGGCCGGTGCCGGCCCGGTCTACGCCGAAGCCGGCGCGGCGGAGGCCTTCGCCGGCGCCCTGCTGGTCGCGCACGGCGTGGGCGCCGACGATGCCGCGATCGTCGCCGGATGTCTCGTGAGCGCGGATTTGCGCGGTGTAGATACCCACGGGCTGTGCCGGTTGCCGGGCTATCTCGAGCGCCTTCGCCGCGGCCTGATCAATCCGTGCCCCCGGCTGAAGCCGAAGCGGATCACACCCGCCGCCGCGTCGCTCGACGGGCAAAATGGATTCGGCTTCGTCGTCGGCAGGCGCGCCATGCAGGAGGCGATCGCGATCGCGCGCGAAATCGGCATCGGCGTGGTCTCGGTATACCGCAGCACCCATTTCGGCATGGCGGCGTCCTATGTGCTCGACGCGCTCGACGCCGGGCTGATCTCGCTCGTTTTCAGCAACGCGTCGCCCGCGATGCCACCGTGGGGCGCGCGGCTGGCGCTGCTCGGCACCAATCCATTCGCGGCCGGCGCCCCCGCGGGCAATCATCCGCCCTTCCTTCTCGACATGTCGCCTGCGGTGGCGGCGCGCGGAAAGATCCGCCGCGCCGAGCGGCGCGGCGAGACGATCCCGCTGGGCTACGCGCTCGACGCCGGGGGGCGGCCGACCACCGACCCCAAGGCCGCGCTCGGCGGTGTGGTGCTGCCGATCGGCGGCTACAAGGGCTCCGGCCTTGCCATGCTGATGGACATTCTCGGCGGCGTGATCTCGGGTGCCAATTACGGCGGCGACGTCGGCGATCAGTACAAGGTCTTCGACCGCCCGCAGGATGTCGGCCACTTCTTCCTGGCGATGAAGCCCGACTTGTTCGTGCCGCAGGCGGACTATCGCCGGCGCATGGACACGCTGATCGAGCGCGTCCGGGCCTGTCCGACGGCGGAAGGGGTGGACGAGGTTTTCGTTGCGGGCGAACCCGAGCGGCGCCACGAAGCGGAGCGGCGCCGCCGCGGCATCCCTTACAGCGTCGACGAGGTCGCGGCTTTGCAGCAGGAGGCCGCGCGGGCGGGCGCGGCGCCGCTCGCCGTCTCGATGCGACCGCTCGATGATTGAGAGCGTGGCATCCCGGCCCGGCACGACGCGGACATCATGGCGCAGCCGGCAGGGCGACATCGCGGCGCCGGGACGTGCTATGGCGATGCTGCAAAACGAGACGCGGACCGGCTATCTTGGCCCGCGCAAGGCGACCGCCTGAAGGTCCCGGGAGGACGAGGAATGCCGAAACTGCACACAAAGCTGCTGGCGGCCGCCGGCTTGTTGCTGGCACTTACGACCGCGGTTGCCGCGCAGGACTACCCGACCAAGCCGGTGCGGCTCATCATCCCGTTCCCGCCCGGCGGCAGCAACGACGTGGTGGGCCGGCTCATCGCCACCCATCTGGGCGAGCGGCTCGGCAAGCAGGTCGTGGTGGACAACCGCGGAGCCGGCGCCGGCGGCGTGGTCGGAACCGAGGTCGCGGCCAACGCGCCGCACGACGGCTACACGCTACTGATCATCTCGCTCGCGCACGCCGTCAATCCCTGGCTCTACAAGCTGCCCTATGACCCGATCAAATCCTTCACGCCGATCTCCATTCTGGCCAGCGGCCCGAACGTGCTGGCGATCAATCCCTCGCTTCCGGTCAACTCGGTGAAGGAATTGGTCGCGCTCGCCAAGCAGAAGCCGGGCGAGCTGCAATATGCCTCCGCGGGTGTCGGCAGCTTCCAGCATCTCGGCGGCGAGCTGTTCAAGCTGGATGCCGGCGTCGACATGCTGCACGTGCCGTTCAAAGGAGGCGGCCCGGCGATGATCGACGTGATCGGCGGCCATACCAAGCTGTTGTTCAGCTCACTCGTTCAGACCACGCCGCACATCCGCTCGGGCAAGCTCAAGGCGCTGGGCACCGGCGGCGGCAAACGCAATCCCGTTCTCCCCGACGTGCCGACGATCGCCGAAGCCGGCGTGCCCGGCTACGAAGCGGTCAACTGGTGGGGAGTGGTGGCACCCGCCGGCACGCCCGCGCCCATCATCGCGCGGCTGCACAAGGCGATCCAGGAGGTGCAGACCTCGGCCGAGGTGCAAAAGCAGTTCTCGTCCGAGGGGGCGGAGATCGTGCAGATGACTTCGACCGAGTTCGCAGCCTTCATCGAAAAGGAAATGACGAAGTGGGGACGCGTGGTGAAGGAGGGCGGCATCAAGGCGCAGTAATCGTTCTCGCGCTTCGCCGAGTATCTGATTCGTCATCCTGAGCCGGCCGGGCCGACGAGGACCGAAGGGATCAACGGCTCGCTGCCGGGTCGCTCGATGAACTCCTCTATCCTGAGCAAGAAGGACGTCTGGGCCGGCCTGATGCTGATCGCCATCGGCACGGGGGCGATACTGATCGCGCGCGACTACCCGTTCGGCACTTCGCTACGCATGGGGCCCGGCTATTTTCCAGTCGTTCTCGGCGCCCTGCTGATCGTGTTCGGCCTTGGCATCCTCGCAGGCGGCCTGCGCCGTGGCGAAACGATCGTGGGCACCTGGTCGCCGCGCGCACTCGTTCTCCTGCCGCTGTCGCTGCTCCTGTTCGGGCTGCTCATGCAATATGCCGGCTTCGTGCCGGCGCTGCTGGCGCTGATCATCGGCTCGGCCGCCGCGGGCAGCGAATTCAAATTCATGGAGGTTCTGCTGTTCGCGCTCGCGCTCACGGCGCTCGCGGTCGCCGTGTTCGTGTGGGCGCTGGGGTTGCCCTATCCGCTGATCGCGGGCTTCGACTGACCCGACATGGATCTCTTCGGCAACCTCGTCTTCGGCTTCGGCGTCGCGTTTTCGCTGCAGAACCTGCTCTACTGCCTGATCGGCGTGACGGTAGGCACCCTCATTGGCGTGCTGCCCGGCATCGGGCCGCTCGGCACCATCGCCATCCTCCTGCCGATCACCTACGGGGTATCGCCGGTTGGTGCGCTCATCATGCTCGCCGGCATTTACTACGGCGCGCAATACGGCGGCTCGACCACCGCCATCCTGGTGAACCTGCCCGGCGAAACCTCGGCGGTGGTGACCTGCATCGACGGTTACCAAATGGCGCGGCAGGGCCGCGCCGGACCGGCGCTGGCGATCGCCGCCATCGGCTCGTTTTTTGCCGGGACCGTCGGGACGCTGCTGATCGCACTGTTCGGCCCGCCGCTGGCCGAGATCGCACTCAGGTTCGGCTCGCCGGAATATTTCTCGCTGATGCTGATGGGTCTCGTCGCCGCCGCGGTGCTGGCGCAAGGCGACATGATGAAATCGCTTGCCATGGTGGCGATTGGTCTGCTCCTCGGCATCGTCGGCACCGATGTCAATACCGGCCTGCAGCGCTTCAGCTTCGGCATCGCCGAGCTTTCCGACGGCATCGGCTTCATCGTGGTGGCGGTCGGCATGTTCGCGATCGGCGAAATCATCGCCAATCTCGGCGAGAAAGAGGGGCGCCGGGTCACCGCCGCGGCGGTGACCACCCTGTTCCCCTCGAAGGAGGACTTGCGGCGCTCCTTCGGACCCATCCTGCGCGGTACCGCCGTCGGCTCGTTCTTCGGCGTGCTGCCCGGCACCGGTCCGGCGATCGCCTCGTTCGCGTCCTACATGCTGGAGAAGAAGCTCGCCGCCGACCCCGCGCGCTTCGGCAACGGCGCCATCGAGGGGGTGGCCGCGCCGGAAGCCGCCAACAACGCGGACGCGCAGTGCAAATTCATCCCCATGCTCACGCTGGGCCTGCCCGCGAGCGGCGTGATGGCGTTGATGCTCGGCGCCCTTACCATCCAGGGCATCCAACCCGGCCCGGAAGTCATGAGCCAGCGGCCGGACCTGTTCTGGGGGCTGATCGCCAGCATGTGGATCGGCAACCTGATGCTGGTGGTGCTCAATCTGCCGCTGATCGGGCTGTGGGTGAAGCTCTTGCGCGTGCCCTACCGGCTCCTGTTCCCTGCGATCATGGCCTTCTCCGCCATCGGCATCTACAGCGTGAACAGCTCGTCGTTCGAGATCTACCTGACCGCGTTGTTCGGCATTTTCGGCTTCGTCTGCATGAAACTCGGCTTCCCGCCGGCGCCGATGCTGCTGGGATACGTGCTGGGGCCGATGATGGAGGAGAACCTGCGGCGCTCCATGCTGATGGCAGGGGGTGACGCGACGGTGTTCGTGACACGGCCGATCAGCCTCGCCTTCATCGTGGCGACGGTGCTGATCCTCGTGGTGATGGTGCTGCCGGCGGTGCGTCAGCGCCGGGCGGAGATTTCGGATTGATCCCCTCGCATTCAGCGCGTCGCTTGCGTGCTGCTCACGTATGGCTCGGCACCATCACGATGCTCAGCCAGGACGCATCGCGCGTTTGGCCAGGGCGAGCGCTAGCGCCAGCGAGCCCATGGCTGCGATGATTACGGCAAGCGGCAGCGCCGTCCCGCCGAGCGTCTGTCCGACCAGGATGCCGATCGAAGACCCGACGGTCTGCTGCAAAAAGCCGAGCAGCGAGGAAGCAGCTCCGGCGCGTTCGGGGAACGGGCTGAGCGCGCCCGCCATCGCTTGCGGCATCGCGAGGCCGAGGCCGCAGAGATAGAGCGCCATCGGCAGGGCCAAGGCGATCGGCGAGGTGGCCCCGGCAGAGACAGCGGCGAGCATCGCAAGGCCTCCCGCGGCAAGGGCGCAGCCGCCGTACACGATGGTACGGTCGATCCCGACGCGGACGACGAGCCTCGCGGCCAGCAGCGTGCCCGCGCCGTATCCCAGGGTGGCCGCCGCGAAAACAAACCCGAAGAACAGCGCCGACAGGCCGTAAAGATCCTGCAGAACGAAGGACGAGCCCGAAATCCACGCGAACAGCCCGCCATACGAGGCGGCCACGATCGCCAGATAGACCCGGTAGGTGCGGTGGCGGAGAAAAAAACCGTAGCCGCCGGCGATGGACGACAGCGAGATCGGCTGCTGCGCGCGTTGCTTCATCGTTTCCGGCAGGAGGCGCACCACCAGTACGACGGCGCACAGCCCGAGCACGGCCATCGCGAGAAAAGCGGCCCGCCAGCCGAATATCGCCTGCAAGACGCCGCCGAGCGAGGGCGCGATCACCGGTGCCAGCGCCGTGATCGAGCCCATGCGGGCGAGCTCGCGGCCGGCGCGCACGCCGTGATAGAGATCGCGCACGATGGCACGCGCCAGCACCGGCGCGCCGGCAACGCCCAATGCCTGCAGGCAGCGCAGCGCGATCAGCGTCTCGATCGAGGCGGCGAAGGCACAGCCGAGGCAGACCGCGACGTAGAGCGTGAGCGCGGCGAGCAGCACCGGCTTGCGGCCGATGTGATCGGAAATCGGCCCGTACACGATCTGGCCCATCGCGAAGCAGAACAGATACCCCGACAAGGTCAGTTGCACCTGCGGCACGGACGCGCCGAAGACCCGGCCGATCTCCGGCAGTGACGGCAGATAGAGGTCGACCGACATCGGGCCGACCGCGGTGAGCAGGGCCAGCAGCGCGGTCAACGCCAAAGTGTCGGGACGCAGCATCGCGTCTTGTTAGGGCACCGCGGCGAGGAATCATACGCACGAAGCGGAATGATCGCTCTGTCCCGCGCGCGTGCCGACGGTGCCGAGCTGGTCTTGTACGAACCGCGCATCGTCCGCATCAAGCCTTGAAACGCGCTCACGCGCGTCTTCGAGGCCATCGGGCCGCGATAGCCGGCGGATGCGGGTCAGATGTCGCCCGCGCGGCGGCGGGCGGAGAGGCCGTAACGGTGGAGGTCGGTGCCGTTCACGTCGAGCCACGCTTTGGCCCGCTCGAGGTCCGGATAGAGACGCTGCACCAATCGCCAGAAGCGCAGCGAGTGATTGAGCTCCATCAGATGGGAGACCTCGTGCGCGGCGAGATACTCGAGCACGAACGGCGGCGCGAGAATGAGGCGCCAGGAGAAGGACAATACGCCGGTGTTGGAGCACGAGCCCCAACGGCTCGACTGGTCGCGCACGCAGATGCGCTTGAAGGAAACGCCCAGCTTGGCGGCGTAGCGCCGGCTCGCGGTTTCCAGATCGCGCTGCGCCTCGCGCTTGAGGAAATCGCTGATGCGTCGGTCGACGTGCGGGGGCTCGCCCGCCACGCACAGCAGCCGGATGCCGACGGCGTCGGTTTCGGTCCACGCCGTTCCGCGCGCGCCGCGGCGATGCACGATGCGATGCGGCTCGCCGCGCAGCGGCACCTCTACGCCGTGCGCGAACGGTGCCGCCTTCGGCAACCGCTTGAGCCGCGCCGCGATCCAGCCGCCGTGCTTTTGCGCGAACTCTTTCGCTTCTTTCACGCTGCCGCGCGGCGGCATGGTGAGAACTACCTCGCGCGAGGCGGCGTCGATGCGCAAAGTGTAGCGCCGCGCTTGGCGATGCCGACGCAGGCGCACGAGATAGATGGCCTTGTCGAAAACGACCTGCACGACCGAGGGCTCGCTCGGCCGGCGATAGAGCAACGCGCGAAGCGACATGGACGCACATCCACCCTGGAACAACCCCGGACGAAATACTGCCATAGTGGCAAGGCGGCGCAGCACGACGGCCAACAAATAAAGGCTCTTCCCCAAGGAGCAGGGGTGGGGGCCCTAGCGTCCTACAATATCTTGGGTCTCTCAAGCTTTGAATCATTCTTCAAAGCTTTCGCGCAAGCTTGCGGTGCCAGCCGCCGGCGCTCCACGCGTTTCCCGCCTTGGTGTCGGCGAAGAATCCTTCGTCATTTCAATTGTTTATACCGCTTGGCGGAGGCGCGGCCGGTGACGAATCGCGGGAAAACCTCGGCAGGATGCGGCTTGCCACCATCTCGGGGACCGCGATACGGCTGCGCCGCCCATCCCCGGGCGGGGGGCAGGCCTTCCTATTCCGTCGTCACTTTGACCGCCGCGCGCGCGGCCGCGTGGGTCGGGCCGTGGCTGGCCGTCGCCGCGCTGATCTTGCCGCCGACGGCGCGGCTACCGCCCTTGCGTGCGGCGCCGGCGTTGTTGGTGAGCACGAAATCGGCGATGCGGGGCACGATCTCGGCACGGAAACGCGAGCCGTTGAACACGCCGTAGTGCCCGACGCTGGGCTGCAGCCAGTGCGCCTTGCGATGCGCGGGGATGTCGACGCACAGCGCATGCGCCGCCTCGGTCTGCCCGACGCCGGAAATATCGTCGTTCTCGCCCTCCACCGTGAGCAAGGCGACACGGCGGATCTTGGCGGGATCCACGCGGAGGCCGCGATGGGTCATCTCACCCTTGGGCAAAGCATGACGGATGAACACCGTGTCGACGGTCTGCAGATAGAACTCCGCGGCCAGATCCATGACAGCGAGATATTCATCGTAGAACTCGCGATGCTTCTGCGCCGAGTCGCCATCGGCTTGCACAAGATGGAGGAATAGTTTGCGGTGCGCCTCGATATGCCGATCGAGGTTCATGCTCATGAAGCCGTGCAATTGCAGGAAGCCCGGATAGACGTCGCGCAGGAATCCCGGATTGGGGAATGGCACCTTGGTGATGACGTTACGGCGGAACCAGTCGATGCCGCGTCTCTCCGCGAGCGTATTCACCGCCGTCGGGTTCACCCGCGTGTCGATCGGGCCCCCCATCAGCACCATCGAGTGCGGGACATAGGGGTCGTTCTCCGCCTCCATGCGCGCCACCGCCGCGAGCACGGGTACCGAGGGCTGGCACACCGCGATGATATGTGCGTCGCCCCCGAGAAGGTGCAGGATCGAGATCAGATAATCGATGTAATCGTCGAGGTCGAAGCGGCCCTCGGCAAGCGGCACCATCCGCGCGTCGACCCATTCGGTGATGTAGACGTCGTGGTTGGGCAAGAACCCCTCGACCGTCCCGCGCAGCAGAGTCGGATAATGCCCCGACATCGGCGCGACGATGAGCAGCCGCGGCTGTGGGCGGCGCGGCACGTGATCGAAGGCGCGCTCGAAGTGCAAGAGGCGGCAGAACGGCCGCTCCCACACGGCGGAGATGTGAACGGGAACACGCTCGCCGCCCACCATGGTGGAGTCGATGTTCCAGTCCGGCTTGCCATAGCGCCGCGTCGAGCGCTCGAACAACTCCAAGCCCGCAGCCATGCTCTTGCCGAAAGCAGTGTAGGACAGCGGATTGGCTGGATTTTTGTAGAAAAGCCGCGCGGCGTCCGCGAAGGCACGCGAGGGATTGAGCAGCGCCTGGCTCATTTCGTAGAGCCAGTAGGTCGGCGCCCCATACATCGGGGCGTTGACGCCCGCTGCGGCCGGTGCGCCGCCGAATTCACCAATCGCCATTGCCCCGGCCTCTGACGGCTTTTTGTTGCGTCGCAAAATACTGTCGCGTTTCTGTCATCTAGTCAACACAACGATGCTCGTTTGTCGTGCATGTCCACCGTCCGAACAAGTTGCGGAGCGCGATAGCCTTTCGTGCCGCAGCAACGCTGCCATGAGCGCCGCAATGGAACCGCGTGCGGCCGATTGCGTTATTCGCCGCTCTGCAACAGCGACCCCACGCGGCGCGCACTCCGCAGCAGTTGCAGGAAAGCAATGACGGCGGCCGCGAAATAAAGCGCGTTGAGGGCCAAGGCCTCGACCATGAGATCGGCGCGGAAGACGCGGTCCATGATCAATGCCCGCATTCCCTCGAACACATAGGTCGGCGGCAGCATCCAGGCCAGCACTTGCAGCCAATCCGGCAGGACGCTGACCGGATAATAGACGCAGGTGAGCGGCATGAGCACGAACATCAGCGTCCAGGCGAGCGACTCCGCGCCCATGCCATTGCGCAGCAGCACACCCGACACCACGATGCCCACCGCCCAGCTCGTCAAGATGAGGTTCATGAAGAACGCGGCGAGCGCGAGGCCGAGGCCATAGACGTTGAACCCGAAAAAGGCGATGGCAAGGAAGGTGACCGGCACCATGCCGATCGCCAGACGGATCAGGCTCATGACCATCAGCGCGCAAATGAATTCGATCGGGCGCAGCGGGCTGATCATCAGGTTGCTCAAATTACGCGACCACATTTCCTCGAGGAACGACACCGAGAAGCCGAGCTGCCCGCGAAACAGCACGTCCCACATCAGCACGGCGCCGATGAAGACGCCGCTGGCGCGGGCGAAGAAGCCCGAGTGCTGGGCAATGTAGAACTGCAGGAAACCCCACACGAACAGCTGTACCGCCGGCCAATAAATGAGCTCGAGAAGCCGCGTCCACGACGAACGCAGAAGATAGACATAGCGCAGCACCATCGCTCCGACGCGATGCGGCGCCGGTGTCAGCGAACCGGCGGCGGCATGGGCGCTCACTGGGCCGCCTCGCGGGCTTCGCCGCGCCCGCGCGCGACGTCGAGAAACACCTCTTCAAGCGTCTCGCGGCCGTAGCGGACGAGAAGCCGCTGCGGGGTGTCGTCGTCCTCGATGCGGCCTCGCTTCATGATGATGACGCGCTCGCACAAACGCTCGACCTCGGCCATGTTATGGGAGGCGAGCAGTACCGTGGCGCCGCGTTGCGCGCGAAAGCGCTCGAGATGAGCGCGCACCCAGTCGGCGGTATCGGGGTCGAGCGAAGCGGTCGGCTCGTCGAGAAGCAGGAGCCGCGGGGAATTGATCAGCGCCTTGGCCAACGCCACTCGCGTCTTCTGCCCGGCCGAAAGCTTGCCCGTCGGCCGGTCGAGGAACTCCACGAGGTCGAGTTCCTCGGCAAGCGCGGCGATGCGGCCTTGCAGATCCTCGACCGCGTAGAGTCGCCCGAACACCTTGAGGTTCTGCCGCACGGTCAGCCGATGCGGCATGTCGATATAGGGGCTCTCGAAATTCATCTCGTGCAGCACCTGATAGCGCTGGCGCGGCATCTCAGCGCCCAGGGCCTTCACCGTGCCCGAGGTGGGCGTGACGAGGCCCAGGATCATGGCGATAGTGGTGGTCTTGCCGGCGCCGTTGCCCCCGAGCAGCCCGGTCACGGAGCCCGCCGCGAGCGCGAATGAAATGCCGTCCACCGCCCGGGTGGTCCGGTAGACCTTCACCAGTTGGTCGACGGCGACGGCGGGCTCGGGGGTTGCGGACATGTCGTTCATGGGCGGCGCGGAGCCGCACATGTGGCGCGGGGCGGCGCGCGAGGCAAGGGCCGTCGGGGCGGCGGGCAGCGGACCCGGCACACC
>JBAUOM010000526.1:0-8030 GCA_049579765.1 Xanthobacteraceae bacterium | reverse complement strand
CTCGACACGCTGGTGCGGCTGCGCTGGTTTGCGGTGGTCGGCCAAACCACGGCCGTGCTGGTGGTCTATTTCGGCCTCGACTACGAGCTGCCGATCTGGGCCTGCCTCGCCGTCATCGCGCTTTCCGCCTGGCTCAACGTCGCGCTGCGCATTCGTTTCCCAATGACACAGCGGCTCGAACCCGATCGGGCGGCCTGGCTCCTCGCCTTCGACGTCGCCGAGCTCGCGGTGCTGCTGTTCCTCACCGGCGGGCTGCAGAATCCGTTCGCGTTCCTTTTTCTCGGACCGGTCCTGATCTCGGCCACCGCGCTGCCGCCGCAGATGACGTTGGTGCTGGGCGGCTTCGCCGTCGCCTGCGCCACCGTGCTGGTGTTCGTCCACGACCCGCTGCCGTGGGACACCGAGCCTCCGCTCGAACTGCCGGCGATCTACGTGATGGGGGTCTGGCTTTCGATCCTGCTGTCGATCGCGTTCATCGGCATGCACGCCTGGCAAATCACAGAGGAGTCCCGCCAACTCGCCGACGCGCTCGCCGCCACCGAACTGGTGCTGGCGCGCGAGCAACACCTCTCGCAACTCGACGGCCTCGCGGCGGCCGCCGCGCACGAGCTGGGTACGCCGCTCGCCACCATCACATTGATCGCCAAGGAGCTGCAACTGGCCATCAAGCCGAATTCCGAGCACGCCGAGGACGTGCGCCTCTTGACCGAGCAGGCCAACCGCTGCCGTGCCATTCTGTCCAAGCTCACCGAACTCTCCAGCGACGATCCCTTCGACCGCATGAAGCTGTCGACGCTGATCGAGGAGGTGGTTGCGCCCCATCGAGACTTTGGCGTGGCCATCGACGTGGCGCTGTCGGCGGGCGGGACCGCCGAGCCGGTCGGCGGGCGCAATCCGGCGATTCTGTACGGGCTCGGCAACCTGCTCGAGAACGCCGTCGACTTCGCGCATCAACGGGTGGAGGTCGCGGCCTCATGGAACGGGCAGGAGGTCGCCGTCACTATTACCGACGACGGCCCGGGCTTCGCTCCCGAGATCATGGAACGGATCGGGGAGCCCTATGTCACCAGCCGCCATCGCGAGCGCCAAGCAACCGACGGCGATGCGAACAGCTATGAAGCCAGCGGCCTGGGGCTCGGCTTCTTCATCGCCAAGACGTTGCTGGAGCGCTCGGGAGCCACGCTCGACCTGGAGAACCGGAGATTTCCCGACCGGGGAGCGGTCGTCCGCGTGCAATGGCAACGCGGCGATTTCGAGCGCACCGCAGCATTCGCATTCTGAGCCGGTCGGAGATCGATCCATTTCCCCGCAGCGGCAGCAGCGCAGGCGGACCGCAGCTTTCCTTAGCGATTATTCACTTGAGTTCATGCGACGCGGTTTCTACGATATATGACAAATTAATACGAATCGTCCCTGCCGTCGGCGGCGTTGTGTCGACTTCGCCGGGCAATAAATTTTTGCGGAGGCGTCTGAGGACCATGGCCGCACTGGTGGCGGCGGCGATGCCCAGCGATCGTTCGCTGCTCATCGTCGAGGACGACAAATCCTTCCTGCAGCGACTGGCGCGGGCCATGGAGGGCCGCGGCTTCACCGTGACCACGGCCGAGTCGGTTGCCGATGGCCTCGCACAGCTCGAAACCGCCTCGCCGGCCTTCGCCGTCGTCGACATGCGGCTCGAGGACGGCAACGGCCTCGATGTGATCTCTGCGCTCAAGCGCCGTCGTCCCGATGCCCGCGCCATCATTCTCACCGGATACGGCAACATCGCGACCGCGGTGAACGCGGTGAAGCTTGGCGCGGTTGATTACCTGTCGAAGCCGGTTGATGCCGACGACGTGGTCGCGGC
Organism: Xanthobacteraceae bacterium; assembly: GCA_049579765.1. GTDB lineage: Bacteria > Pseudomonadota > Alphaproteobacteria > Rhizobiales > Xanthobacteraceae > VAZQ01. The sequence goes on along the minus strand of JBAUOM010000526.1, from coordinate 6,184 downwards.
ACTGCTCGCGCTCGACGGCCGCAAAGTGGAACCGCCGGAAAATCCCATGTCGGCCGACCGCGTGCGCTGGGAGCACATCCAACGCATTTATGAACTCTGCGGCCGCAACGTCTCGGAGACGGCGCGCCGGCTGAACATGCATCGGCGCACGCTGCAGCGCATCCTGGCCAAGCGCGCGCCGAAGTGACTTCCAGTCCCCAACGAGAAACGATTTCCCATCTGTTTTCTGGCCTTGGTTCCGCGGCTCCTGCCATTGACGGGAGCCGGGGATGCTCTGTGCAGTGCAACCAAAATCGAATTTGCGCGTTATCAACTGCGGATGATGGGAGATTTCAAGCATGTATCCCAATCAGGATGCCATTTTCGAGCGACTGGAGACGACGAAAAAATTCGGCCTGCTGTCGGATTATCTGGTCAGCTGGTCCGGACGCTCGGGACGGCTGCGACCCAAGGTAACGGTATGGGGCAAGGACGGCACGCCCGGGGACGTGGTCGAGCATTACGTGGCGCGGCTGCTCAAGGGACTCGTCAGCGACCATGCCATCGAGGTCGCCGCCGACTAAATTAGTGCGCCGAACCCAAAATCAGGCAAACCCACCCGCGTTCTTGGATTCCGAAGTTCGTAACTGAACGTCCCGCGAGCGCTGACGAGCTTCGGAGAGTCTCGGTCCCTATGATCCTTCCGGATCGGCCAGCGCCGCGAGGCGCAACGCAGCAGTGCGGGCGAAGGACAGCAGAACGTGCCTGCGGGCGGCGGCGTGCGGCGGATGCACGGGCGCTTCGCAAATGATCGATGCTCCGAAAGCATCGGCGACGATGAGGCCGGCGTCGGGCGGGAAAATTCTGCTCGGCACGTCGGGCGTGGTCGCGAAGAACAGGCGGTCGCAGTGCGATCGATAGTCCATCCATTTCCGGTCGGCGCGAAAGTCCGCAACCGACGACTTGATCTCGACGATCCACACTTCGCCGTCGCCGCCGAGCGCCACCAGATCGGCACGACGGCCCGATGCGAGGGGCAATTCTTTGACCACGCAGAAGCCCAGGGAATGCAACAGTCGCGTAGCGCCGCGCGCGATCGCGAGCGCGCCCGGCGACTGCCGCCCGTCGACGGGCAAAGCAGCCGCGAGCGAGCTCGCGCCCATGGAATGCAGGAGGCCCGGCAAAGGCACGCCGGTTGCGACACGGCGGAACCGAGCATCACGCACGCTACAACCCTCCGGCTGTCGGTCATTGCTGGTCGGTGGTCAGCCAGGTTAGGCCGTCTGAGGCGGCCTGACCACGGATTACCGGTCGCCGATCCCCGATGCGGCTGCGCGCTCGGCGAACACCCTGGCAAGCGCCGCCCGGCTCGGCGCGACGACGCCGCGCTCGGTGATCAGGCCGGTGACCAGACGCGCGGGCGTCACATCGAAGCCGTAGTTCGCAACCGGCGAGCGGTCCGGAATAACGCGCACCGTCTCGATGCGGTCGTCGGCGGTGCGACCCGTCATGGTCGCAACCTCTTCCGCGCCGCGCTGCTCGATCGGAATCTCGGCGAGCCCGTCGGAGACCGAAAAGTCGATGGTCGGCGAGGGCAGGCCCACATAGAACGGCACGCCATTGTCGCGCGCCGCGAGCGCCTTGAGATAGGTGCCGATCTTGTTGCAAACGTCGCCGTTCGCCGTGACGCGGTCGCTTCCTACGATGACCATGTCGACCATGCCGTGCTGCATGAGGTGGCCGCCGGTATTGTCGGGAATCACGGTATGCGGCACGCCGTGCTGGCCGAGCTCCCAGGCGGTGAGGGCTGCGCCCTGGTTGCGCGGGCGGGTTTCATCGACCCAGACATGGGTCGCCACCCCGGCATCGTGCGCCACGTAGACCGGCGCCAGCGCCGTACCGAAATCGACCGTCGCGAGCCATCCCGCATTGCAATGGGTGAGGACCTGCACTGCCTCGCCCGGCTGCTTCCTCGCGGCGATCGCTCGGATGAGCTCGGCGCCGTGGCCGCCGATCGCCCGGTTGACGGCGATGTCCTCCTCGCAAATCTCGGCAGCGCGGCGATAGGCTGCGGAAACTCGTGCCGCGCGCGTGCGGTTGCGCACCGCGGCCACCATCTCGTCGAGCGCCCATTTGAGGTTGATAGCGGTGGGTCGCGTGGACATCAGCATCGCGACGGCGTGCTCGAGTGCGTGGTCGGATGCATCGGCGCGTAACGCCAGACAGATCCCGTAGGCCGCCGTCGCGCCGATCAACGGCGCGCCGCGCACCTGCATGGTCGCGATGGCGCGCGCGGCATCGTCGAGGGTGGTGAGGCGGGCGGTAACGAAACGATGCGGCAACCGGGTTTGGTCGATCACGCCCACCGACCAGCCGTCCGCCTCCAGCCAAATGCTGCGGCTATGCCTGCCATCGACCTTCATGGTTTAGAGATATAGCGTTTTCCGGCGAAGTGGGAACGGCTTCCAGCCTGCGCCGGCAAGCGGGCACGGGGTTGGTGTCCGGTACGATCCGGCGAATGGCAAAGGTGGCCCGGCCTCTCCCCGCCGGCCGCAAGAGGTGATAGAGAGGCTTGCAAAGGGGGCAGCGCATGCCAATCGACTACGAGGCCGAGTACAACAACCGCGCCCGGGTACCGGAGCACGCCGAGATTTTCGCGCGTTGGGCGCGCGAGGGGGAGGACTACCGGGCGCAGGCGATGCAGGAGCGGCGCGCCGAGCTCGGGCTCATGTACGGCTCCTCGCTGCGGCAGTTCATCGACCTGTTCGCGCCGCGCCCCGAGGTCACCGCGCCGCTCGCGATGTTCGTCCACGGCGGCTACTGGCGCTCGCTCGATCCCTCGCTGTTCAGCCAGATGGCGCGCGGGATGAACACGCGCGGAATGGCGGTCGCGGTGGTCGGCTACGACCTCTGTCCGGAGGTGACCATCAACGAGATCATCGATCAGATCCGCCGCGCCTGCGTGTTCATGTGGCTGCGAACCGGGCAGCGCATGATCGTGTGCGGCCACTCCGCCGGCGGACATCTCGCCGGCGCGATGGTGGCGACGGACTGGCAGGCGCTGTACCCGAAAGCGCCGGCCGATCTCGTTCCCGCGGCCTACTCGATCTCCGGCGTGTTCGATCTCACGCCGCTGCTGCACGTCGGCATGGCGCAGGATCTGCATCTCGACGAGGCCGAGGCGCACCAGGTTTCGCCGCTGTTCTGGCCGGCGCCCCGCGGTCGCGTGTTCGACGCCGTCGTCGGGGGCCTGGAGTCGAGCGAATTCTTGCGCCAGAGCCGGGTCATCGCCGAAACCTGGGGCAAGGCCGGCACGCAAACCCGTTACGAGGTGATCGCCGGGACCAACCATTTCAGCGTGATCGATGCGCTGGCGGACCCGCAGAGCGCCATGGTCGCGCGCCTCGCCGAGCTGGCGCAGAAGGTTCAGATCCAGTAGCGCCAAGCGAAGGCGCCGGTGAGGAGCGCGCCGACGCCGACGACGAGTGCGCGCGCGACCTGGTTCGGCATCACTTGCGCGAGCCGCGCTCCGACGAGACCGCCGAGCAACGTTCCCGTCATCATGAGCAGGGCCGCCGGCCACGACACCGCGCCTTGCGACACAAACATCACGCTCGCCGCCGCGCTGTTGAGCGCCGTCACCAGATTCTTGGTCACGTTGGCCGCGCGATAATCGCCGCCGGTGCCGACGGAGAAGACGCCGAGCATAAGCACGCCGACTCCGGCCCCGAAATATCCCCCGTAGATCGAGACCGGAAGCACCGCCGTGGCCGAATGGGTCGAGACCCGGTTCTTGCTGCGCGCGGCAAGCCACGTGCCGATCCGGCCGGCATTGGCGAACAGCAGCGTCGCGAAGCCGAGCAGCAAGGGTACCAGCGCGCAGAACACCCGTTCGGGGGTCAGCAATAGCAGCGCTGCCCCGAGCAACGCCCCGGTGACCGAGGCGAGCACCAGGGCGATGAACGAGCGATCGAACGGCGGCAATTGCGAGCGGTCATAGATGGCGGCCAGGAACAGGCCGGGCGTGAGCGCGACGGTGTTGCTGGCGGTCGCCATGACCGGCGGGAGCCCGGCCGCGAGCAGCGCCGGAAAGGTGATCACCGCGGCCCCGCCGACCAGCGCCGCGATGATGCCGCCGGCGATGCCGGCGGCGATGAGCAGAGCGGCGTGCAGGACGTCCATTGGGTCGGGTCACGCCGCGTTTCGGACGCGCGGCATCAGAAAAACGCCTGGATCCCGGTCTGCGCGCGACCGAGGATCAAGGCGTGAATGTCGTGAGTGCCCTCGTAGGTGTTGACGGTCTCGAGATTGCACAGCACGCGCATGACGTGGAACTCGTCGGAGATGCCGTTGCCGCCGTGCATGTCGCGCGCCAAGCGCGCGATTTCGAGCGCCTTGCCGCAATTGTTGCGCTTGAGCAGCGACACCGCCGGCGGCGCGGCGCGGCCCGCTTCCAACAGGCGCCCGAGCCGGAGCGCGGCGTGCAGTCCGAGCGTAATCTCGGTCTGCATGTCGGCGAGCTTCTTCTGAACGAGCTGATTGGCGGCGAGCGGACGGCCGAACTGCTTGCGATCGAGCACGTATTGCCGCGCACGGTGCCAACAGAACTCGGCCGCGCCGATCGCGCCCCAGGCGATACCGGCGCGTGCCACGTTGAGGCAGCCGAAGGGACCGGCGAGGCCCTTGGCCCCCGGCAACATGTTGTCCTCCGGCACGAAGGCGTTCTCGAGCACGATTTCGCCGGTGATGGACGTGCGCAACGACAGCTTGCCTTCGATCTTCGGCGTGGCGAAGCCTTCGGTGCCGCGCTCGACCAGAAATCCGCGGATGACGCCGTCGAGCTTGGCCCAAACGAGAGCGAGGTCCGCGACCGGCGAATTGGTGATCCACATCTTGCTGCCGGTGAGCCGATAGCCGCCCGGCGCCTTGTCCGCGCGCGTGGCCATCGCGCCGGGATCGGAACCGTGATCGGGCTCGGTCAGGCCGAAGCACCCGACGATCTCTCCCGACGCCAGCTTCGGCAGATATTTCTTGCGCTGCGCCTCGCTACCATAGGCGAAGATCGGGTGCATGACGAGCGAAGACTGCACCGATATGGCCGAGCGATAGCCGGAATCGACGCGCTCGATCTCGCGCGTGATCAGCCCATAGGCGACGTAGCCCAGTCCAGCCCCGCCGTACTCCTCCGGGATCGTAGGGCCGAGCAGGCCAAGGACGCCCATCTCGGAGATGATGGAGCGATCGAAGCGCTCCTCGCGGTTGTCGAGGAGCACGCGCGGGAACAGTTTGTCCTGCGCGTAGCCGCGCGCGGTGTCGCGCACCATTCGCTCTTCTTCGGTGAGCTCGCTTTCGAGATCGAGCGGATCCTCCCAGTTGAAGACGGTATCCTTGGCCTGCGGCGGCGGCCGGCGCTCGTGCGTCTGGACGGTCTGCGACATGGGCATGCTCCCGGGCTTTGGTAACGCCTCTCCATGCCCAGGTTCGTCCGGGCGGCGCAAGGGGGGCCGCCGAGACGTCCGGCACCGCGCAGAGGCGACGGCTTTCGATCGGCACGCCGCCCAGTCCGGGTTGTTGCCGCGGCGGGAGCGATCGGCTAAATCAACGTTTCTCAGCGCGCCCGTAGCTCAGCTGGATAGAGCGCTGCCCTCCGAAGGCAGAGGTCACAAGTTCGAATCTTGTCGGGCGCGCCAGCGATTTCAACACATTAGCGCCCGTCTATTTCTTTGATCGTTTGGTGCTGTCCGCGGAATGTCCGCGTAATCTGTTCGATGCGCGTTCTCGTTGGCAGGTCACCGCCATCGCCCCACGTCGCCGAGACCGACCATGACCGGCCGCGGCGCCTTCAACGATCTCGCCCTGCGGCTGGTCGAGAACGGGTTCACCGTTACTCCGACGAAGGGAAAGGTGCCGGTCGTCCGGCGGTGGCAAAATCCGAAACCGACGGACCTGCAATGGCTGGGCAGAATGCTCTCGGGCAACAGGTACGTTGGCCACAATCTCGGCATCGTCTGTGGCCGCGTGATTGGCATCGATATCGACGCCAACGATCCCGTCAAAGTCGGGCGGCTCGAGACGCTGGCCGCCGAGCATCTAGGGCCGACGCCTTTTCAGCGTGTCGGGCGTGCACCGCGAACGCTGCTGCTCTATCGGCCAAAGGCAGGCGAGATTATCGAGTCGATATCGAAGCTCGCCGGCTGCATCGACG
>JBAUOM010000525.1:0-1629 GCA_049579765.1 Xanthobacteraceae bacterium | reverse complement strand
GGGCGAGAGTCCGGTTCAGGGCGAGGGTCATCAGCGCATTTACGCGCGTCTTCCGACCCGCTATCCGCGCGCACTACAGAGTTGCCGCGCTGGCCGCTGCTCGCCGGCGCGGCGGGCGGCGAGGGCTGGTCGATGCAGGCTTGGCTCGGCGATATCGCCGGCCACACCAAGGCGCTGGTCGAGGAGGTGGCGTCCGCCGACCTCGTGGTGATGGTGTCGAGCGCCGGCGCCGGCGCGCAGACCGCCGCGGTCATCGGCGAAGCCTGCGCCGCGCGCAAGGTGATGACCATGGCGCTGATCGTCGGCAGCGAGCAGCGCTCGGACGAGGAGCTCTCGCAGACGCTCGCCGCGCTGCGGCCCTACGCCTCCATGCTGGTCATCGCCAACGGCGACGAATACATCGAGGAAATGCTCTCGGCATTGCGGGCCTGACCTGCCGCTGCCGAACGCGTGAAGTGGGCAAAGGCGCGCAACATCCGGAGTTTGTCACGAGCGGGGCTCCGGGCCTTTGCCCGCCCTGCACGTTCGCGGGCGCGGCGGTCATTGAACGCCGCGATAGCCGAGCCGCTTCGACACCGCCGCCGCGGTTGCGATCACATGCGGGACGCAGGCGGCGATCGATTTTTTCGACAGACGGGTGACCGGCCCCGCCACTCCGACCGCCGCCACCACGCCGCCGCCGTCGTCGCGGATGGGCGCGGCGATGCAGACCATGCCGAGCTCGCTCTCCTCGTCCTCGATCGCGCAGCCGCGCTGGCGCGTAGCGCCGAGCGCCTTGATGAATTTCTCGGCGCTGGTAATGGTCTTGGGCGTGCGCGGCGGCAGGCCGGCGGCGAGCACGCGCTCGACCACATCGGCCGGCTGAAAGGCGAGCATCGCCTGGCCCTCGGCGGTGCAATAGGCCGGCTTGCGCACGCCGATGTCCGAGCGCATGCGGATCGCGTGCGTGCCCTCGAGATTGTAGACGTACATGATCTCGCTGCCGTCGAGGATGGCGAGATGCACGCTCTCGTTGATCTGCTCGCGCAGATCGTAGAGATGCGGCCGCGCCTCGTTGGAGACGTTCATGCGCCGCCGCACCAGCGCCCCGAGCCGGAACAGCGCGATGCCGAGCCGGTACTTGCCGCTGTCACGGTCCTGCTCGAGCAGCCCTTCCGCCACCAGCGTCACCGCCAGCCGATGGACCGTGCTCTTGGCGAGCGCGAGCCGGCGGGCCAGCGCGCTGATGCCGATCTCGACCTCGTCTTCCGAGAACGCGTTGAGCAGCCGGATCGCCGTCGCCACCGAGGACAGACGCCGGCGCCGTCCCTGCGCCTCGGCCTTGCCGGCTGCCTTCTTCCTCGCCATCGCCACGAGCGCCAAGACCTCGGTGCGCGGCGTTCCGCCCCGCGGACCGTTGTTCCAGAGCATCTAGGCGCCGTCGCGTCGACGTGTCAATAATCGCCGCGCACCGGCGTGAGCGATGGGGAAGTGGCGCATGAATGCCGCCAACAAGATCGTCGTTGTCGGCGGCGGGCCGGCGGGTGTCGCGGCGGCGCTGGCGGCGAAGCAGCAGGACCCCGCCGCGGCCGTGCTCTTGCTCAACGACGAGCAGCACGAGCCCTACGAGAAACCGCCGCTGTCCAAGGC
>JBAUOM010000524.1:0-5740 GCA_049579765.1 Xanthobacteraceae bacterium | reverse complement strand
ATGAAAGTTACAAGGGGGACTCTCTACCCGCTGAGCGCATGGAGAGTCCCCCCTCACCCCAACCCTCTCCCCAGTCGAAGTCGGATTTATCCGACTTCGGCCACCCGGAAATAATGCCGAACTCGGGCAAGCCCGAGTTCGGGCGGGGAGAGGGAGTTCGACCGGGCGTGCGGAGGCGTTGCACGTCAGCTTCAGCAGAACGAGCTCTAATTCGATATGATCTCGCAGGCCGACAAAGCACGTATCGCCGAGGCCATCCGCGCGGCGGAGACGAGGACCGCGGGGGAAATCTTCTGCGTGCTCGCGCGACACTCGAGCGACTATCGACTGGTGCCGATCGCCTGGGCCGCCGCCCTCGCGCTCGCCGTGCCGGCGCCGCTGATTTACTTCACGCTCTGGCCCGCCTCGGTCATCTATCTCGTCCAGCTCGTCGTCTTCATCGCGGCGGCGTTCGCGCTCTCGTTCCCGCTCATCCGCTTCCGCATCGTGCCGCGCCGCGTCCAGCACGAGCGCGCGCACACGGAAGCGATGCGGCAGTTCTTCGCCCAGGGCCTGCACCAGACCGAGAACCGCACCGGCGTGCTGATCTACGCCTCGCTCGCCGAGCGCTACGCCGAGATCGTGGCGGACGCCGGCATCCACGCGAAGGTGGCGCCGCTGGTGTGGGAGCAGGCCATCGCCGCGCTGACCGCGGGACTGCGGGCGGAGCGGCCGGGCGACGGCTTCGTCGCCGCGATCGAATGCTGCGGCGCGGTGCTGGCCGAGCATTTCCCGCCCGGCGCCCTCGACCGCGACGAGCTGCCGAACAAGCTGGTGGAGATTTGACGATTTGCGCGTGGCACCCGTAGCCCGGATGGAGCAGCGCAGATGAGTTTACGCAATCTGCGCAAGCTTGATGCGCTGCGAAATCCGGGGTTGGTTCCGAGCGGCAAGACTGCCCCGCATTACGCAGAGCCTGTCATCGGGCCGCGCTTCGCGCGGACCCGTTGGCTCCATGCGGGCTACGGATGACGACTCAGCGCGCTTGCCCGTGATAGACGCTGTTCGGCCGCATGTCGGTCGCGGAGGCGAGCCGGTTGGTCATGTTGTAGAAGGCGGCGACCGAGGCGATGTCCCAGATGTCGCGGTCGCTGAAACCGGCGCGGCGCAGGCGCTCGCGGTCCTCCTCCTCGACCTCCCACGGCTCGCGCGTGAGCTTGACTGCGAAGTCGAGCATGGCGCGCTGGCGCTGGTCGAGCCGCGCCGCGCGATAGTTCATCACCATCATCTCTCCGAGCACGGGATCGCCGAGCTGGCGCACGGCGTTGCCGTGGGCGGTGATGCAGTAGAAGCAGCGGTTCTGCGATGAGACCACCGTGGCGATCATCTCGATTTCGAGCTTGGAGAGATTGGCGGCGTTCTGCACGAGCTGTTGGCGGTAGTCCACGAATGCCTGCAGCTTGGCGTCGTCGAACGCGAAGGCCTTGAGCACGTTCGGCACGAAGCCGAGCTTCTCGTCGCATTTCTTGAAATAGCCTTCCATCTCCGGCGAGAGCTTCCCCGGCGCCAGCGCCAGCGCCGTGATCGTGACGTCGTCCTCGGCGCCAGGATGCGCCGCTTGTGTCTTCGCGCCTTTCACGGCCGGCGATCGGCGGGTGGGAATCGGGCGCTTCTTGGCGAGGGTCTTGGCTGCGGTCTTGGCGGTTCGGGGCACGGGCGCGTCTCCTGTCATGCAACGGCGCGATCCTAGCGTCTTTGCCGGCGGAACGGTATCCGTCGATCGTGCCGGGCGGTCCCACGGAAGTCGGGGCATATTCCAGTTAGTCTGGTTCAGTGTATGACATGCGTCACCCGCGGGCTTGACCTGCGGGTCCATCTACTTTGCAATAAATTGTTGCGAAGCGGATGGATTGCACCGGAACTCGGGCTTGCCCGAGTTCCGCAATATCGATAGCCGCAAGTCGGGTAAACCCGACTTGCGGTGTCAAGCCCGGCAATGACAACCTGCCGCGGGCGGGGTACGCGTCGAGGGTGAACGTCATGCCGAGCGTGGAGCTTCCCGGCACCGATGAGGAGCGCGCCGAAGCGGCGCTGATCGCGGCGGCGGTCAAGATCCTGCACGGCGGGCATCGCGAGGTGCCCGACGATTTCATCGCCGGGCTGTTCGCCTATGCGGTGCCCGAGGACCTCCTGCGCTACGACCCGCGCCAGCTCGCCGAGCTGGCCGCGGAGGCCTGGTCGCTGCTCGCGGTGCGCAAGCCGGGCGTGCCGAAAATCCGCCTCGACGGCCACGAGCGGCCGCGCCACGAATCCGTGCTCGAGATCGTCAACGACGACATGCCCTTCCTCGTCGACTCCGTGCTGGCGGAGCTGGCCGAGCTCGGCGTGGACGTCCGCTTCGTCGTGCATCCCGTCTTCGGCGTGGAGCGCGACGAGGCCGGCCGTCTCGTCGCCTTCAAGGGGGCGAAGCCCGCATCCGGCGCGTTGCGCGAAAGCGTCATCTACATCCACGTCGAGCCGATCGAGGAGGAGGCGCGTCGCGCCGAGATCGTCGAAGCAATCGAGCGCGTGCTCGCCGAGGTCCGCCTCTGCGTCGCCGACTGGCGGGCGATGATCGCGCGCGTCAAGGAGACCATTGCCGAGCTTAAGGCCAACCCGCCGCCCCTGCCGGCGGCCGAGATCGACGAGGCGATCGCGTTCCTGCAATGGCTGGTCGACAACAATTTCACCTTCCTCGGCATCCGCAACTACAACTTCACCGCCGGCGAGGAGAAGCTCGAGCCGGTGTTCGAAACCGGGCTGGGGATTCTGCGCTCGCGCGCCCTGGGCGTGGTGCAGCGCTGGAATCGGCCCCTCGTCATCACGCCGGAGATGCGGGCGCTGTTGAAAGCGCCGACGCTGCTCATCGTCACCAAGGCCGCCACGCGCTCGCACGTGCACCGGCACGTCCACATGGACTATGTGGGCGTGAAGCGCTTCGATCGCGACGGCCGGCTCGTCGGCGAGCTGCGCATGGTCGGCCTGTTCACGTCGACCGCCTATACGCGCTCGGTGCGGTCGATCCCCTACCTGCGCCACAAGGTCGACGCGGTGCTGACGCGTGCCGGCTTCGACCCGGACGGGCATTCCGGCAAGGCGCTCGTCAACGTGCTGGAGACCTATCCGCGCGACGAGCTGTTCCAGCTCGAAGAGGACACGCTCTATCGTTTCGCGATGGCGGTGCTGCAGCTCGACGAGCGGCCGCGTCTGCGGGTGCTGCACCGGCGCGACCGCTTCGATCGCTTCGTCTCCGTCCTCGTCTACGTCCCGCGCGAGCGCTACGACAGCAAGGTGCGCAGGGCGATCGGCAATTATCTCGCCGACGTCTACCACGGCCGAATCGCCGCGTTCTACCCGTTCTTTCCCGACGGGCCGCTGGTGCGCGTCCACTTCATCGTCGCCCTGTCGCCGGGCGATGCGCCCAACCCCGACCGCGCGACCCTCGAGCGCGCGATCGAGGCGATCGTGCGCACCTGGACCGACGACCTCGGGGAGGAGATCGGCCGCGCCTACGACCCGGCGCGCGCGAACGTGCTGCGCCAGCGTTACCGCCACGCCTTCTCCGACGGCTATCGCGAGATGTATTCGCCCGCCACCGCCGTCGGCGACATCCGCGTCATCGAGGGCCTCACCCCCGAGCGCCCGCTCGGCGTCGACTTTCACCGCCGCGCCTCCGACCGCGACGATGCCGTCGGCTTGAAGGTCTGGAGCTGGAGCCGGCCGATTCCGCTCTCCGAGCGCGTGCCCGTGCTCGAGAACATGGGGTTCAAGGTCGTCGACGAGCGGACCTATCTGATCGCCCGCGACACCCCCGACCGCACCGAGGTGTGGTTTCACGACATGCTGCTCGAGCGCGCCGATGGTCGCGCCGCCGGCCTCGATGCCGTCAAGCGCGGCCTGGAAGCGCTGTTCCTGGTGGTGATGCGCGGCGCTGCCGAGAACGACGGTTACAATGCGCTCGCGCTCGCCGCCGGCATGATGTGGCGCGACGTGGCGCTGATCCGCGCGATCTCCCGCTTCCTGCGCCAGATCCGCGTGCCTTATTCGCAGGACTATATGTGGGCGACGCTGGTCAAGCACGCCGCCATTGCCGCCGACGTCCTGCGCCTGTTCGTCGCCCGCTTCGATCCGCGGCCCCATGTTTCGGCGCACGCGCGCGACGCGCAGGAATCCGGGATCGCCGCCGGCATCGAAACGGCGCTGCAACACGTGCAGAGCCTCGACGAGGACCGCATCCTGCGTCATTTCGTCAACGCCGTGCAGGCGGCGGTCCGCACCAATTTCTATCAGATCAACCTCGATGGGCGGCCGAAGCAGCTCATCGCCATCAAGTTCTTGAGCCGCAAGGTCGACGGACTGCCGCTGCCGCGACCGCTCTACGAGATCTTCGTCTACTCGCCCCGGGTCGAGGGCGTGCACCTGCGCTTCGGCAAGGTCGCGCGCGGCGGTATCCGCTGGTCGGACCGGCCGCAGGATTTCCGCACCGAGATTCTCGGCCTGGTCAAGGCGCAGCAGGTCAAGAACGCGGTCATCGTTCCGGTCGGTGCCAAGGGCGGCTTCGTGCCGAAGCAGCCGCCCAAGGAGGGAGGGCGCGAGGCGGTGCAGGCCGAGGGCACGGCCGCCTATCGGCTGTTCATTTCCACGCTGCTCGACATCACCGACAATCTCGACGCCGAGGGCGTCGTGGCGCCCGTCAATGTCGTGCGTCACGACGACGACGATCCCTATCTGGTGGTGGCCGCGGACAAGGGCACCGCCACCTTCTCCGACCTCGCCAACGCCATCGCGCGGGAGCACGGCTTCTGGCTCGACGACGCCTTCGCCTCGGGCGGCTCGGCCGGCTACGACCACAAGAAGATGGGGATTACCGCGCGCGGCGCCTGGGAATCGGTCAAGCGCCATTTCCGCGAGATGGACGTCGACATCGCCACGACGCCGTTCACCGCCGTCGGGGTCGGCGACATGTCCGGCGACGTGTTCGGCAACGCCATGCTGCGGGCACGCACCATCAGGCTGGTCGCCGCCTTCGACCACCGCGACATCTTCATCGATCCCGACCCCGATCCGCAGCAGGGCTTCGAGGAGCGCCGGCGCCTGTTCGAGCTGCCGCGTTCGAGCTGGCAGGACTACGATCGCGCGCGCATGTCCGAGGGCGGCGGCATCTTCTCGCGCTCGCTCAAGGAGGTCGAGCTCTCGCCGGCGGCGCGCGCCGCGCTCGGCTTTAACGCGGCCAAGGCGACCCCGCAGGAGGTGATCAAGGCGATCCTGCAGGCGCCGGTCGATCTCCTGTTCTTCGGCGGCATCGGCACCTATGTGCGCGCGTCGGCGGAGACCGATGATACGGTCGGCGACCGCGGCAACGATCCGTTGCGCGTCACCGGCGGGCAGATCCGCGCCAAGGTGATCGGGGAAGGCGCCAATCTCGGCATGACGCAGCGCGGCCGGATCGAGGCGGCGCTGCGCGGCGTCCGCCTCAACACCGACGCCATCGACAATTCGGCGGGCGTCAACACCTCCGACGTCGAGGTCAACCTCAAGATCGCGCTGGCGCGGCCGATGCGCGACGGCCGGCTGTCGCGGCCGGCGCGCAATGCGCTCCTGGCCGACATGACCGAGGACGTGGCCGCGCTCGTCCTGCGCAACAATTACCTGCAGCCGCTTGCGATCTCGCTCGCCGAGCTGCGCGGGCTCGAGGATCTCGGTTTTGCGCAGCGCCTGATGC
>JBAUOM010000523.1:0-5701 GCA_049579765.1 Xanthobacteraceae bacterium | reverse complement strand
GCGCACCTGGCGGAGGCGGCACTCGAATTGAAGCGCGCGCAACAAGCGGCGCGCGACGGCAGAGAAGAGATCGTGGCCGAGCACTTGCGGCTCGCCGCCCGATCGGTGGGAATGTTGTTGGGCCGCGTTGACGTGGAAGACATCCTGGATGTGATCTTCCGGGATTTCTGCATCGGAAAGTAGAAGCATCAGGCCATCCGCGGGGGATGTTTCACGTGAAACCTGCCTACGCTCGTGGCCGCATGAAAAATGGACGCTTGGCCTGTTGTCGGCTAGAAGCTCGGCCCGCGGAGAATTCGAGCCATGCAGGCGAAATACGACGTCGTAGTCGTGGGAGGCGGTCACGCCGGCTGCGAGGCGGCGGCGGCGGCGGCGCGCATGGGCGCCACGACAGCGCTGGTGACCCACCGCTTCGGGACCATCGGCGCCATGTCCTGCAATCCCGCGATCGGCGGGCTCGGCAAAGGCCATCTGGTGCGCGAGATCGATGCCCTCGACGGCCTCATGGGGCGGGTCGCCGATCGCGCCGGCATCCAGTTCCGCGTGCTCAACCGGCGCAAGGGGCCGGCCGTGCGCGGGCCACGCGCCCAGGCCGACCGGCGTCTCTACGCACAGGCCATGCAGCAGGCGGTTATCGAGCAGCCGAACCTTACCGTCATCGAAGCCGAGGCCGATGACCTCGTGCTTGCCGATCGCCGGGTCGCCGGGCTGCGGCTTGCGGACGGCCGCGAGCTCGGGGCAGGGGCTGTGGTGCTGACGACAGGAACGATCCAGCGCGGCCTCATCCATATCGGCGAGCGCCAGACGCCCGCCGGCCGGGTAGGGGAGGCGCCGGCCGTCGGCCTCTCGCGCACGCTGGAACGGCTCGGATTTGCTCTCGGGCGGCTCAAGACCGGCACCCCGCCGCGGCTCGACGGTCGCACCATCGACTGGGGCGCGGTGGAGATGCAGCCCGGCGACGAGCCGCCGGAGCCGTTCTCGGTGCTGACGGAGCGCATCGACACTCCGCAGGTCCAATGCGGCATCACCCGCACCACTCCCGCGACCCACCGCGTCATCCGCGACAACGTCCACCGCTCCCCGATGTATTCCGGGCAGATCGCCAGCCGGGGTCCGCGCTATTGCCCGTCGATCGAGGACAAGATCGTGCGCTTCGGCGAGCGCGAAGGACACCAGATCTTCCTCGAGCCGGAGGGGCTCGACGACCCCACCGTCTATCCCAACGGGATCTCGACCTCGCTGCCGGAGGAGGTCCAGCTGGCGTTGGTGGCAACCATCCCAGGGCTGGAGAAGGCGCGGGTCATCCGGCCGGGCTATGCCATCGAGTACGACCACGTCGACCCGCGTGAGCTCAGGCCGACGCTCGAAGCCAAGCGCATGCCGGGGTTGTTCCTGGCGGGGCAGATCAACGGCACCACGGGCTATGAGGAGGCGGCGGCCCAGGGGCTGCTTGCCGGCCTCAATGCGGCCGCGCATACGGGTGGGGGAGGGGCGCTCACCTTCGACCGCGCCGAGGCCTATCTCGCTGTGATGATTGACGATTTGGTGACCCGGGGGGTGAGCGAGCCGTACCGGATGTTCACCTCGCGGGCGGAATACCGCTTGACGCTGCGCGCCGACAATGCCGACCAGCGCCTGACCGATCGCGGCGTTGCGATCGGCTGCGTGGGGCCGGCTCGCCAGCGGCACCATCAGGAGAAAATGGCGGCGCTTGGCCTCGCCCGCGATTTCGCCCGTTCGGTTTCGCTCACCCCTGACGAGGCCGGCCGCAGCGGGCTTGTCCTCAACAGGGATGGTCGGCGGCGCAGCGCCTTCGAATTGCTCTCGCACCCGGACCTCACCATCCGGCACCTCGCGGGTATCTGGCCACGGCTTGGCGATCTTCCCCCGAAAATCGCCGAGCAACTCGAGATCGATGCGAAATACGAGGTCTATCTTTCGCGCCAGGCCGCCGATATTGCCGCGTACCGCCGCGACGAGAGCCTGGAATTGCCGGAGGGCCTGGACTACTTGCGGCTCAATGGGCTCTCCAACGAGGTCCGGCAGAAGCTCGCCGCGGCGCGCCCGCGCACCATCGGCCAAGCCGCCCGCCTCGATGGCATCACGCCGGCGGCGCTGACCCTGCTCGTAGCGCACCTCAAGCGCCGCACGCGGGCGGTGAACGCCGCGGGTGCGGCTAGCCGATGAGTGGGCCTCCGCGACGAACTTATCAGGATGGTTGGCTCGGCTTTCACCGGCTGTCATCCCCGTGCGGGGACGACGACGGGAGTATCCGATCAGCCATATGTGGCATGACGCGATCTCAACCGATCGTCGCTACATCGGACCTTACCGCCGATCGCGCGCGGGCCCTCGCGCTCACGCCTGTTTCACGTGAAACAGCGGAGCGCCTGGGTCGTTTCGTCGAGCTTCTGCTGCGCTGGCAAGCGAGCACAAATCTCATCGCTCCGTCCACGGTCGCTTGCCTGTGGACGCGGCACATCGCCGATTCGCTCCAGTTGATCGACCTGGCTCCGCAAGCCCGCACCTGGGTCGACCTCGGCTCGGGCGCCGGGTTCCCCGGCCTCGTCATCGCCATCGCACTCGCCGGCGAACCCGGCGCCGCAGTTCATCTTGTTGACAGCAATACCAAAAAGGCCGCCTTCCTGCGCGAGGCGCAGCGCCTGACCGGCGCTCCCGCGGTCGTGCATTTACAACGCATTGAAGATTTCGTGGCTCACTTCCAGGATCGGCCCGACGTCGTCACCGCGCGTGCGGTCGCGCCGCTTAAGTCATTGCTTCGACAAAGCTTTCCGCTTCTGGGGAAAAGCGGGGCAATGGGCTTGTTCGCGAAGGGCCAACATGCAGAGCTTGAACTCGAGGACGCCGCCGCGCAGATGAAGTCGTGCGACATGCATGCGAGCCTGGTGCCCAGCCGCACCGATCCGGCCGGGCGCATCGTCGTTATCCGGTTGGAGCGTGACCGGGCGAGGCCCTAACATTGCAGCCGATTCGCGTTTCGGGCGATCCCGAAGCTGGATGCCGATGCCATGACCGACCCCGTGGAGCTGCCGGCGGAAGTGCCCGACGCGATCCCGCTCGCCAGCCGCATCCCCAATCCGCAGCCCCCGCGCGTGATCGCGATCGCGAACCAGAAGGGCGGTGTCGGCAAGACCACGACCGCGATCAATCTCGGCACCGCGCTGGCCGCCATCGGCGAGCACGTGCTCATCCTCGACCTCGACCCGCAGGGCAATGCCTCGACCGGGCTCGGCATCGACCGCCGCAGCCGCCGCCACTCGACCTACGACGTCTTGATCGGCGAGGCCACGCTGCGCGACGCGGTGCTGCCGACCGCTGTTCCCCGGCTCGCCATCGCACCCTCGACGCTCGACCTCTCCGGGCTCGAGCTCGAGGTCAGCCAGGATCGCGACCGCGCCTTGCGGCTGCGCGCTGCGCTCGCGCCGTTGCGCGCGATCGGCGCCGCACCGCGCGTCGGCGACTTCAGCTACGTCCTGATCGACTGTCCGCCATCGCTGAACTTGCTCACCGTCAACGCCATGGCGGCGGCTGACGCGATCCTGGTGCCGTTGCAGTGCGAGTTCTTCGCGCTCGAAGGATAGTCGCAGCTGCTGCAGACGGTCGCGAGCGTGAAGTCCACGCTCAATCCCGATCTCATGATCCACGGCATCGTGCTCACGATGCACGATGCGCGCAACAATCTCTCCAACCAGGTTGTCGCGGACGTGCGCGCGAACAGCAAGGAAAAGGTCTACGACACCATCATCCCGCGCAACGTGCGGGTGTCGGAGGCGCCGTCCTACGGCAAGCCGGTGCTGGTCTACGATCTCAAATGCGTCGGCAGCGAGGCCTATCTGCGGCTCGCCACCGAGATCATACAACGCGAGAAGGAATTGATCGGAAATGCGCCGCTCGCGCACGACGCAGCGGTCGCCGACGAGCAGCACGGCGCGGCGTGACGTGAAAGGGCAGGGTGCGATGCCAGAGGATGGTCGATCGCGATTGGGACGCGGCCTTGCGGCGCTCATGGGCGATGTCGGCGCCGAGACCGCCACGGCCGAGCGCGCGCGCGGGCAGCGGCGCGTGCCGATCGAATATCTCAGACCCAATCCGCGCAATCCTCGCCGCAACTTTCCCGACGGCGAGCTCGACGATCTCGCGGCATCGATCAGGGAGCGCGGCATCATCCAGCCGGTGCTCGTGCGTTCCGTGCACGGCGCCAAGGACGCCTACGAGATCATCGCCGGCGAACGGCGCTGGCGCGCGGCGCAGCGTGCGGGCCTGCACGAGATTCCGATCATACCGCTCGAAGCCAACGACAGCGAAGCGCTGGAGCTCGCCATCATCGAGAACGTTCAGCGCAGCGACCTCAATGCGCTCGAGGAGGCGTCCGGCTATCAGGCGCTGGCGAGCGAATACGCTCACAGTCACGACGACATCGCCAAGGTCGTCGGCAAGAGCCGCAGTCACGTCACCAATACGTTGCGCCTGCTCAAGCTGCCGGAAACGGTCAAGGCCTACATCAATGCCGGCAAGATCAGTGCCGGCGCCGCGCGCATGCTCATCGGGGCGTCCGACGCGGAGGAGATGGCGCGCGAGATCGTCGATCGCGGCCTCAACGTGCGACAGGTCGAAGCGCTGGCCAAGGAGCGCGCGAAGGGGCCGGGCAAGACGGCGCGCAAGCGCGCCGCAAAGAGCCCGGATGCGATCGCGCTCGAGCGGCGCGTCTCGGACGCGCTCGGGCTTGCGGTGACGGTCGATCACCGCGGCGACGGCGGTGTGGTGCAGATCCGCTATCGCAGCCTCGATCAGCTCGATCACGTGATGCATCGCTTGGAGAAGAGCTGACGACCCGACGAAGTCTGCGTCAGCTTGGATTCGTCTGCGACCGGCGCGACTGGCTTTGCCATCGTGTCAGCCGAAACAAATCGAACAGCGTATGGGGGAGGGGATGGCCAAGGCGGTCAGGCGGGTCGTCACGGGACACGATGAAAACGGCAAGGCCGTCGTAGTTTCCGACGGACCCGCGCCGTTCGTGCATGTCAATGCCGCGGATCCCGACTGGTATTCGACCGACATTTGGCGAACGAGCGAGACGCCGGCACGCATCGTGCGCGCAGCGGCGGAGCCCACCCTCGGGCCGCGCCGGCAGTTGCCGGCAAAGCGCGGCACGGTCCTGCGCATCAACCATTTCCCGCCGGAGGGCGCAGCGGTGCGGGAGATGGATCCGCAAGCCGCGCGCGCGGCCTTCGCCGCCCTCGGCAACGAGAAGGCCGCAACCTTCGGCAGGGGCGGCCGCCATCCGCTGATGCACCGCACCGAGACCATCGACTATGCGATCGTGCTCGCGGGCGAGATCACGATGGTGCTGGACGAGGCGGACGTGACGCTGCGCGCCGGCGACGTGGTGGTTCAATGCGGCACCAACCATGCCTGGAGCAACCGCTCCGACGCGCCCTGCGTGGTCGCCTTCGTGCTGATCGACGGCGAGTTCGAGCCCGAGCTGGCGAAGTAGCTTCTTGTCTGAGCATGATCTGTTCCGAAAACCGCTGCACACTTTTCGGGATCATGCTTTAGCCCAACTTGCGCAGTTGGAGGTGCATTTTAGCGATTTTACGTGAGGTGGGGCGAGTCGGATCAATGGGTTGGCGGTCGCGGGTGGTTGATTGAGGCGTGTAGTGCCGACCTTGGGTATTTTCTT
>JBAUOM010000522.1:0-4341 GCA_049579765.1 Xanthobacteraceae bacterium | reverse complement strand
CGGCACTTCTGCCGGCGCGGCAGCTTGGTCAGCAGCGATGGCGGGCTTGGCCGGCCCCGTGGAAGCCGTGGCATATTTTGCCCCGGCAGGAGCGTCGCTTGACGCCTGGGCCGGAGCGGGAGCGGCGATCACCGCGGACGGCTGCGCCGACGCTGGTCCTACTGAGGAATCTCCGAATTCTTGCGCCATGGCTCGGCCGATCGGCGCCGCGAGAATCAGAGCCAGAGCCGTGCTCGCCAGGATGCGATCGTAACGAGGGCCGCTCATGGACATTCTCCCTGCATTTCGGGTCGGCCAGGACCTGCGTATACGCGCAGGCCGAGCTTAAGATCCGAACCTTGCGCACGCCGACAAAACAGACGTGAATTCAGTGTTGGGCGCAACAGCGTGCGAACTTCATGGCCGGTGAATTTGTCGATTTTGGCGCGCTGTCACTTCCCTGCAACGTGCGCGCCGGATTCTTTTCCGAAAGGTGTCACCCGGCTACCACGCAAGCAGGCATGGCGATTGCTTTTCGTGCGTGCCGCCTCGCAGCTCCGCGCGCTGAGGCGCGCCCGCGAATCGAAGCGGCCACATCCGGGTGCGCAGGTCGCTGCCGCCGCGCGAGCCGGCACGAGCGAGACCGCGGAGCGCACCGGGAGGGGGCAGCTGTAAGGGAGTGCGGTATTGCCGGCCGGCGGTGGCCAAGTTGGCGAGCACTGGTGTGTGTGCCGAGGCCGCCGCCGCCCTTGGTTAATGCCCGATGAAGCGAGCGGGCTCGGTCGCAAGCCTGACCACCAATGCCTGCTCCCGCCGGCGGACGTCCCGTGCGAGATCCCACAGGTTGTCCTCGCCGGGAGGTGGCTCACGCCCGGGACGGGGACTCTCCATGGACGCTCGCGCCGGCGGCGGCCCGTCCCGCGCGGCGCTCGATACGCAGCGCCGCCTTGACCGCCTCCATCCCGATCAGCAGCGTGCCCGCGACCGCCGTCGCAATCGTCCAATCGAAGAGCGACAACGCAACGGTGTGGAACGCCGTCTGCAGGAACGGTACGTAGATCGCCAGCACGTGCATGATCAGCGACAGCGCCACGGCAGCAATCAGCCATTTGTTCTCGAAGAATCCGCTAAAGGCGCTGCGCCAAGTCGAGCGGCAGTTGTACACGTTGAAGAGCTGAAACATCACCAGCGTGGTGAACGCCATCGTTCGTGCGTGCGTCTCGTCGGCAAGATTCGGGCGCGTCCCGGTCGCGAACAGGGTGAACAGCCCGCCCGGATAGTAGGCATCGAGCACTGCAATCGTTCCGGTCATCATGACCAGACCGACGACGCCGAGGCGCCACCAATCCTCGCCCGTGAGCACGCCTGTTCCACGGCTTCGCGGCGGCCGCGCCATGACGTCGGCGTCCTTCGGGTCGACGCCGAGCGCGAGCGCGGGCGGCCCATCGGTGATCAGGTTGATCCAGAGGAGCTGCGCAGCGAGCAGCGGAAGGAACAGCCCGGGCTCCGCCGATGCCAGGCCGAGCACGCCCGCGAACATCACTCCGGCGAACATCGTGAGCAATTCACCGGCATTCGACGAGAGCAAATACACCAAGTATTTGTGGATATTGTCATAGATCCCCCGGCCTTCCTCGATCGCCTTGACGATGCTGGCGAAATTGTCATCGGTCAGCACCATGTCGGCGGCCTCCTTCGAGACGTCGGTGCCGGTGATCCCCATGGCGACTCCGATATTGGCGGTCTTGAGTGCCGGCGCGTCGTTGATGCCGTCCCCGGTCATGGCAACGATGTGGCCCTGGCGCTGGAGCGCGCCGACGATTCGCAGCTTGTGCTCGGGGTCGACGCGGGCGAATACGCGCACGTGCTCGACGATCGCGTCGAGCTCGTCATCCGTCATGGCGCGCAATTCGCCGCCGGTCACGAGCCGCGCTCCCGGCTCGAATATGTCCAGCTCGCGGGCGATGGCCGCGGCGGTTGCCGGGTGGTCGCCGGTGATCATCACCGAGCGGATATGCGCGCGCTTGGCCGTTGCGACGGCGGCCTTCGCCTCCGCGCGCGGAGGATCGATCATGCCAACCAGGCCGAGCAGCACGAGGTCGTCCTCGATGCTGTCCGGCGGCTCGATCTGCGACCCGTCGCCCGCTTGCAGGTCGAGCGCCAGCGCGGCGGCCGGCACCGAGCGGGTGGCGATTGCCAAGGTGCGCAACGCTTGACCGGCGAGCGCATCGTTGCGTCGCGAGAGCTCTTCACGGCGATCCTCGCCGAGTCGTTCTATCTTTCCGTTTTCCCACAGGTAACGACTCTTCGCGAGCAGGACTTCCGGCGCGCCTTTGACGAAGACGCGCAATTCAGCAGGATCGTCGCGATCGAGATGGACGGTGGTGTGGCGCTTGCGTTCGGACGTGAAGGGGATTTCCGCGATCCGCGGGAAGCGCGCGAGCTCGCTTTCAGCCAAGCCGAACTTGCGCGCCGCGACGATCAGCGCGCCTTCGGTCGGGTCGCCTTGCACAAGCCAGCGTCCTTCCCGATGCGTTAGCGCGGCATCGTTGGCCAATGCGCCGGCCTGCAATGTCTGCGCGACGGCTTCGTGCGCCGGCGACGCCACCGCCAACGGCGCGCCATCGAGGATGAAATCGCCCGCGGGGATGTAGCCGCTGCCGCCCACCTCCACGAGCTCGCTCGCGGTCACGATCGCCCGAACCGTCATTTCGTTGCGCGTCAGCGTGCCGGTCTTGTCCGAGCATATGACGGTTGCGGCGCCGAGCGTCTCTACCGCGGGCAGCTTGCGCACGATGGCATTGGCCGCCGCCATGCGCCGCACGCCGAGGCTCAAGCCCACGGTGACGATCGCCGGCAAGGCCTCGGGGATGGCCGCCACCGCCAAGGCTACGGCAAACAGGAACAGGCTGAGAACCGTATTGAGATTGACCACCGACGTGGTGAGCAGGCCGGTCGCGAAAACCACCGCGCAAATGGCCAGCATGATGATGCTCAGGCGCTTGCCTGTGCGGTCGAGCTCCTGCTGCAGCGGTGTGGGTTCTTTTTCGGCGGCTTCGAGCAGCCCCGCGATGCGGCCGACCTCGGTTGCCATGCCGGTCGCGACCACGATGGCCCGGCCGCGCCCATATGTGGCGACCGTGCTCGAGTACAGCATGTTGCGGCGATCACCGATTCCGACATCGCCGTCGATGGCGTGAGTTTCCTTGGCGACCGGCATGCTCTCTCCGGTCAACGCAGCCTCGTCGGTATGCAGGTTGGCGCTTTCGATGAGCCTTGCGTCGGCCGGGATTCTGTCTCCGGCCTCGATCAGGACGAGGTCCCCCGGAACGACCTGATCGGCCGCAATTCGCCGACGTTTGCCGTCGCGAATGACGGTCGATTCCGGCGCCGCAAGCGCCATCAGGGCCCGCACGGAACGCTCGGCGCGGGCTTCCTGGAAGAAGCCGAGCAGTGCGTTGAGCACGACGATGAGCAGGATGACGATGGCCTCGTAGGGCAGAGCGGTCTCGCGCGGGTCCTGCAGCAGCCATTCCACCATCGAGATCACAGTGGCGACGAGCAGAATGATCACCAGGAAGTTCTGAAACTGCTCGATCAGCCGCGCCCACCAGGGCGTTTCCGGCGCGCTCTTGAGCCGGTTCGCACCGTATTGCTTCAAACGCTGCTCGGCCTCGGGGTCGCGCAGGCCGTGCGCAGCGTCGGAGTCCAGCGCCGCGATCACCGCCTGCGTCGGCTGACGATATGCCGCGGTCACAAGCGCGCCCGCTGGCTCGGCCAACCGCTCCGCCTGGCCCGTCGGCCTCTGATGCAGGTTCACGATGCGACCCCCATGGCTTTCTCGACTGGCTGAGATTTTTGGCGTCACGTCGGCTCTCTCCAGCGGAGCGGCCTAGGGTCGACGCGACTCGCTTTCGACCAGCCGCGCCAACTGCTCCGGATCGATCTGCGAGGCCGCACAAATGCCGAACAGCGTGAGGGCGCCGGCGACGTCCCAATAGCTGATCCGGTCCGGCTCCTCCGCGTCGCGGCCGCGCGGCGCCGCGACAATCGCAAGCAGGACGACCACGATGGCCATGGTGAAGAACAGCGTGCTGGTCGTCGGCAACACGAGGTCGTCCGGCAGCGCGGTCGCGCCACCCGCCATGGCGCCGAGGCCGCTCGCAACGGTCGCCGCGAAGGTCAGCTCCGGCCCGCACGGCCGGAAGCGAGCGCGATGCAGGGCACGCTTGGCGGGATGGGTGGTCGGCATCGGCGCTCCCCTCGGAAACCGGGCGGGTGTGCCCAAGTCCTGCTTTCCCCAGCACGAATTGTGTTATCGTTAGTCTGGCCGTTTTCGATTATGCAGGGATAGTTTAGTAA
>JBAUOM010000521.1:0-6793 GCA_049579765.1 Xanthobacteraceae bacterium | reverse complement strand
CAGGACCCCGCCCGCCCAGGCACGGATGTTCAGCACGCCCATGTCGTGACGCGAGCAAGCGGCGAGGATTCCGCAGAAGTCCTGCCCGCCCCGCCACTGCGCCGGCAGGCGCTGTCAGGCCGCGCTCGGATTGATCGCGTTGTAATAGACCTGGGCGGCGTCGAAGCGGCCGCTGTCGATCACCTCGAGGCAGGCCTTGGTGTCGCCGGCCGCGGTGATGCCGGTCGCGCGCACGAGACCCTGCTGCTTGAGCCGATCGAAGGTATCGGCGACGGCGCCGGGCGCGAGCACCTGCTCGGGGCGCAACGCGATGCGCGCGCCCACGCCCGCGCCGAGGTGGTTGTGCAGCTGGAGCAGCGCGACCCGATCGGACCGCAGCCGCCGCAGGCTGCCTTCGAGGCTGCGCTCGATCGCGCCCGCGATGTCGCCGAGGTCCCCGGCTTCGAGCCGCACCTTGGTGGAGACCTGCGGCCGCGGCGACAGCGATTGCAAGTGGCGACCGATCGTCTCCTCCGATGCCCCGTTGCCGTAGACGGGCGCGGTGTCGATCCAGTCGATGCCCGCCGCAACCGCGTACGTGAGCGCGGCGTGCCGCGTGGACTCGTCGGCGTCGATCAGGATGCCGCCGGTCACGCCGCCGCCGAACGCCAGCTCGGATATTGCAAGCCCGGTGCGTCCGAGGAAATTCTTGCGCATTGCGTAGGCTTGCCTCCGTTGTGACGCCGCGAGCGGTAGGCTGGAACGCAGCCTATGCGCTCCCGCCTTGGCCGGACGATTGCTGCGCGCGCAGCCCAACATCCCTGCCGGGACGCGTCGGGCTACGCGCGGGATGAGCGCACAGCAAGGATCGCCTCGTGCGGGCCGCACCAACCCGACCTACGAGGTCCCCGATGACGATGCGCACTATGTCGCGATCTGCGCCCGCAGCCTGAAGCGCTGGATCTTGCCGGTCGCGGTCTTCGGGAGCTCGGTGCGAAATTCGATCCAGCGCGGATATTTGTAGGGCGCGAGCGTCGTGCGCACATGCTCCCGCAAGGCACTCGCCAGCGCCTCGCAGGCCTTGTCGGCGGATTTGAGCACCACGAAAGCCTTGGGCTTGATGAGCTCGTCCTCGTCCGGCCACGCCACGACCGCAGCCTCCAGCACCTCCGGATGCGTGCAGAGCGCGCCTTCGACCTCGAACGGGGAGACATAGATGCCGCCGACCTTGAGCATGTCGTCGCGCCGGCCGCAATAGACGTAGCAGCCGTCCTCGTCCTGCAGGTATTTGTCGCCGGAGCGGGTCCATTCGCCCAGGAAAGTCTCGCGGCTGCGCTCGCGATCGTTCCAGTACATGACCGCGCTGGTCGGCCCGCGCACCTGCAGCTCCCCCATCTCGCCTCTGCCCTCGATCACGTTGCCGTCGTCGTCGAGGAGGCGAATGTCGTAGCCCGGCACCGGCATGCCGGAGGTGCCGTATCTGACGACGCCGGGATAGTTGGAGAGGAAGATGTGTAGCATCTCGGTCGAGCCGAGGCCGTCGAGCACGTCAACGCCGTAACGCGCCTGCCAGCGCCGGCCGATGTCGGGCGGCAGGGCCTCGCCCGCGGAGACGCAGCACCTCAGCCTGAGCTCCGGGCGCGGCGGCGCGTGCGGGCTCGCGAGGAAAGCGGCGTAGAAGGTCGGCACGGCGTAGAACACCGTGACCGGATGCCGGCGCAGCACGGCGGCGACGGTTTCCGGCGTCGGGCGTTCGGGCGAGAGGATGGTGGTAGCACCGACCGCCAGGGGGAAGGTCATGGCGTTGCCCAGCCCATAGGCGAAGAACAGCTTCGCCACCGAATAGCAGACGTCGCTTTCCTTCAAGCCCAATACGCCGCCGCCGTAGAGATCGGCGGTCAGGCGCAGATTGGCGTGCACGTGCACCGCGCCCTTGGGCCTGCCGGTCGAGCCCGAGGTATAGAGCCAGAAGCAGATGTCGTCGCGCGTGGTCGGCGCAGTGTACGGCTCGGCATCGGCTTTCGCGAGCACGTCTTCGAAGCGGCCGTGGCCGTACGCGTTCTCGCCAGACACGATCACATGCACGAGGTCCGGGCTCGCTCCGATCAGATCGGCGAATTTCGGAAACAGCGCCTCCGACACGACCAGCAGCTTGACGCGGCTGTCGGCCAGCATGAAACGGTAATCCTCCTCGGTCATCAGCGTATTGACCGGAATGGGGACGACGCCGGCCTTGACCGCGCCGAGAAACGCGGTGGGCCAATCGATTGTGTCGAGGAGCGCGAGCAGGATGCGTTCCTCGCGCCGGACGCCGAGCGAGCGCAGCAGGTTGCCGAAGCGGTCGACGCGCTCGGCGAGCTGACCGTAGGTCCAGCTTCCGCGCGGATCGATGTAGGCCGGCTTGTCGGCGCGCCCGGCCGCGAGGTTGCGCGCGATGACGTCGGCGGCGAAATTGTACATGCGCGGAATCGCGGCGATGGCCGCGCGCGCGTCGATGGCAGGCGCGGACTTGGCAGCGGCATCGGCGAGGGCCATCGGGCGTGCTCCCCAAGTCTCCGGTGGGCCGGTCAGCGGCTTCTTCTGCTGCGTGAATTATGCAAGCGAGCGCTGCCTATCGCAATGCAAAGCTTGCTATAGTCCAAGCGGTCACCTCACCCGGCCGGGGCCGGCTCGGCCGCGTTTATGGGCCGAGCTCGAGCAATCCCGAGATCGGCGCGCACGCAGGCGCCGCCCCAAGACAAGAACGACGCAGGAGAGCCCCATGGACGAGACGGTCCGCAAGATCAGCGCCGACGACATCAACCCGCGCTACAACTGGGGTCGCGCGCTGCCGGCGCTCGGCACCATGGGGGTCGATTTCGAGGAACGGGTCGACTACCGCCGCCTGCACCGCTACCGGCTGAGCCGCGTCAAGCAGGCGCTGGAGAAATCCGACCTCGGCGCGCTCCTCGTGTTCGACGTCAACAACATCCGCTACATCACCTCGACCAAGATCGGGGAGTGGGAGCGCGACAAGCTTTGCCGCTGGGCGCTGCTCAGCCGCGACGGCGATCCGATCCTGTGGGATTTCGGCTCGGCCGCCGTGCACCACCGGCTCTACACGCCCTGGCTCAAGCCGGAGAACTGCAAGGCCGGGCTGATCGGCCTGCGCGGCACCGTCAATCCCGCGTTCGGGCTGATGGAGCGCCACGCCAAGGAGATCGCCTCGCTGATCAAGGAGGCGGGCGTGCACAAGATGCCGGTCGGCGTCGACATCATCGAGCCGCCGATGCTGTTCGAGCTGGAGAAGGCGGGGCTCAAGATCGCGGACGGGCAGCAGGTGATGCTGGAGGCGCGCGAGCTCAAGAACATCGACGAGATCGCGCTGCTCAACCGCGCCGCCGCCATGGTGGACGGCGCCTATCACCTCATCAGCGAGGAGCTCAAGCCCGGCGTGCGCGAGAACGACATCGTCGCCAAGGTCAACGAGTTCCTCTACCGCCACGGCTCCGACGACGTCGAGGCGATCAACGCGATCTCGGGCGAGCGCTGCAATCCGCACCCGCACAATTTCACCGACCGCATGCTGCGGCCGGGCGACCAGGCGTTCTTCGACATCCTGCAATCGTTCATGGGTTACCGCACCTGCTATTACCGCACCTTCAATGTCGGGCGCGCGACGCCGGTGCAGCACGACGCCTACAAGAAGGCGCGCGAGTGGCTCGACTGCGCGATCGACCTGATCAAGCCCGGCGTCACCACCGACCGGATATGCAGCGTCTGGCCGAGGGCGCCGGAGTTCGGCTTCCCCGACGAGATGTCGGCCTTCGGCTTGCAATTCGGCCACGGGCTCGGGCTCGCGCTGCACGAGCGGCCGATCATCTCGCGCGTGGTCTCGCTCGAGCACCCGACCGAGATCAAGGAGGGCATGGTATTCGCGCTCGAGACCTATTGCCCCGCGACCGACGGCTACTCCGCCGCCCGCATCGAGGAGGAGGTCGTGGTCACCGACAAGGGCTGCCGCGTGATCACGCTGTTCCCCGCAGAGGAGCTGCCGATCGCGAACCGGTATTGATCGAGCAGCCGCCATTGCCGGGCTTGACACCGCAACTTGGGTTCACCCGAGTTGCGGCGCTCAATATCGCGGAACTCGGGCAAGCCCGAGTTCCGATGCAATCCATCCTTTTCGCAAAAACTTCTTGCGAAGTAGTATGGATCAGCGGGTCAAGCCCGCGGGTGACGTGTGCGCGGAATGCGATCGGAATACTCTGCCGGCACCGGCATCCCGCTCATTCCTTCGCCTGCCGTGCCTGCCACGCCTCGATCAGGCGCGAAAGGTCGGGCGGCTGTCCCTCGTAGTTCACCGTATCGTGCGGAATCTGAACCCAGGGCTGCGCACTGCCGGTCCAGATGTGTCCGACCGGCTCGAGCCATGTGGCGTCGTCGAGCGTGCCGGGCTTGACGATCGAGGCCTGCAGATTGCGCTCCGGATTGTGGAACAGGCGGGTGCCGCAGTCGGCGCAGAACAAGCACTCGATGGCGCGGCCGCCCGCGAGGACGCGGCGCCACACGGCGGGCGTGCCGCTGACGACGACCATGGCGTCGCGCGCAACCGCAAGCGAGAGCCCGAAGGCGCTGCCGGACTGCCGCTGGCACTCCGTGCAATGGCACGCGTAGAGGCTGAGCGGCTTCGCGCCGATCTCATAGCGCACGCGTCCGCACTGACATCCGCCGGTCAAAGGCAGGCGCATCCTCGTCCATCCGATCGTTGCCGTGAGAACGTCGCCGCCCGCGCTGCGAGCGAGCGCAGGCAGGGTAACCCGGATGGAGCGTAGCGCAATCCGGGATGACCGATCCAGTCGTCACCCGACGAACGGTCGCGCCTTCGAGGCCGCTCGGCCGGCGGCCGGTCTATGCGACGGCGTCGCGGCGGCCGGCCGACCGCGCGGCTGCTATTGCCATGGCTGCCGAATTGACTAGAAGTACCGAATCAAAACGCCAATCGGAGGGCCCATAATGAAAATGACGACCACGCGACCGAAGCTGCGACCGATCACGGGCGTTGCAACGCTGCTCGGTCTCGCGCTGACGTTTGCGTCCTTGCCCGCCGCCGCGCAGCAGCAGCAGTGGACGCCGGAGCAGCGCGCAGCCTGCGAACCCGACGCGATGCGGCTCTGCAACCAATACGTCCCGGACGTCCAGCGTGTCAGCTCGTGCATGGCGTATTATCGCCGCTATCTCAGCGCCGCCTGCCGTCGCGTGTTCGATAGCCAGCGAAAGAAGTCGCGACGCTCCGGCACCTGACCCGCGCCGGGTGATTCATCGTCGCCGCCGAGTTCCATGTCCACATCACGGACGCGGCGCGCGACCGCGCGTCCAGCGAAGCCGCGCAAGCGAGGGCGGTGGGTTCGAGCGGCGGATGCTGTTAACATCGCCGCGCGCCCGTCGAGAGCGGGCGCAAGTCGAGCCCGGGAGGACGCGATGGCGAAAAAGGAAACGGACAAGGTCTACAAGATCGTCGAGGTCGTCGGCGTCAGCGAGAGGTCGTGGGAGGACGCCGGCCGCAACGCGGTGGAAACCGCGGCCGGCTCGCTGCGCGACCTGCGCGTCGCCGAAGTGACGCAGATGGACATGAAGGTGGAGAACGGCAAGGTCGCCGCGTTTCGCACCCGCGTCTCGCTCTCCTTCAAGTACGAGGCCTGAGACCGAGCCAGCGAAACTCGCGATCGACGCCGCACGGAGCGGGCAACCGGGACGCCGCGGCGAGGTTCCGCGCGCGCCGGGCCTCCGCGGTCATTTGCTACGCCAGCTCGCGCCGCACCATGGCGGCTCCAGCGCTCAGCGCGCACAGCTTGCCGAAGGCAACCTCGCGCGCGAGATACTTCATCCCGCAATCGGGCGCCGGCACGAGCCGCCCGGCGGGAACGTATCGCAAGGCGTTGCGGATGCGCTGCGCCACCTGCTCGGGCGTCTCCACGGTCGCGTCGGCCAGGTCGATGACGCCGAGCACGATCGTCTTGCCGGCGAGCTCTGTGAGAATGCCGAGGTCGAGCTTCGGCTGCGCCGCCTCGATCGAGATCTGCGCCGCCGCGCTGTCGGCGAGCTGCGGCAGGAACGAATAGCCGCTCGGCTTCCGCGTGTGCACGACCGCGGCATAGCCGAAGCAGAGGTGCACGACCGTCGGCACCGAGAGGCCCGCGAGTGCCCGATCGATCGCCTTGACCGCGATGCGCTTCGCCGCCTCCGGATCGTTGCGCAGCCAGGGCTCGTCGAGCTGGATCACGTCGGCCCCGGCGGCTTGCAGATCGTGCACCTCCGCGTTCACCGCCGCGGCGAAGTCCATCACCATCTCGTCGTCGTCGCGGTAGAACTCGTTCTTGGCCTGCTGGGCCATGGTGAAGGGGCCGGGCAGCGTGATCTTGGCCTTGCGCTCGGTATTGCGCCGCAGGAACGCCATGTCATCGACCTCGACGGCGTGCCGGCGCCTGATCTTGCCGACCACGCGCGGAACCTTGACCGTGCGTCCGGCGCGGTTGGTGATCGTGGCGGGCTCCTCGTTGTCGACGCCTTCGAGCGCGGTGGCGAACCGGTTGGAGTAGCTCTCGCGGCGGATCTCGCCGTCGGTGATGATGTCGATACCGGCGCGCTCCATATCGCGGATCGCAACGAGAGTCGCGTCGTCCTGCGCCTGCGCGAGATGAGGCTCGGGGATGCGCCACAGCTCGTGCACGCGCACGCGCGGCACCATGCTCTGCAGCAGCGCGCGGTCGACGAGCCAATCGGGCTGTGGGTAGCTGCCCACGACCGTGGTCGGCAGCAGGTGTTGCGTCATGCG
>JBAUOM010000520.1:0-3759 GCA_049579765.1 Xanthobacteraceae bacterium | reverse complement strand
GAGCAAGTGCGCTCGCTCGCGCGGCGCCGCGATCAGCGCGCCGCTCGCGCCCCGCCCGCCCGATTGCGGAGCTTGCCGAAACCGTCGCGGAAACAGGCGGTTAGCGTCCACGCCGGGGTGACCCGGATCTCACATTTCCGCCGCATCCGAGGTGCTAATCATGAAGCGGGGATCCTTGCGGGCACTATGCGCCAGTACTGTCTCATCGCGGTCGCGCTGCTGCTCTCGACTTGGTATGGACCGGCGGCCCATGCCCAAGTGCCGAGCGGCGACGCGCCGCACATTGAATGGGAAGTCAAGAACCGGTTCCGCCTGTTCCGCGACGAGGCCGACTTCGAGCGTCACGTCGCGGCCTTGCGCGGCGACGGGGTGCTCGCGGCCGAGCGCCGCCTCGCAAGCGAGACAGATGGTCGCGGCTGGGCGCGCGACATGGTCGAGCGGTTGTGCGTAGACCGCGCCGGCAAGGTCCTGGACAGCTGCGACCGCGACGGCGTGCGCGAAAATTACCTGGCGCCGCGCGACCACTACGTCGCGATCCTGCTCGCCGGGGCGGTGCCGACCAACGAAGGCTGCGTCTGGACCTTCGACGACGGCGATGGGCCCGCCCGGCAGATCAACGCCACCTGCAGCGAGGAAGTGAGGGCGCATCTGCTCTACGGCCGCCCGACCATAGTGAGCGTCGACATCATTTTGCCGGACGGCACGGCGCTGCGGCTGGTGAGCGAAATAAAGGTGCGCGATCTCCTCATCGCCGGCATGGGAGATTCGATCGCGGCGGGCGAAGGCAATCCCGACCGGGCGGTGCGACTGTCCGACGACGGCTTTTGTTTCAAGCGGTTCGACGGCCGCGAATACTATCGGCCGGGACGCGCCGGCTTCACCGGCAACCGATCGTGCAACGTCATGGCCGGCGAGGACGCCGGCGCGCGCGAGTGGGCTCGGCACAGCGCCCGTTGGCTCAGCGGTCCCTGCCACCGCTCGCTCTACAGCTATCAGCTGCGCACCGCGCTCGCGCTGGCGGTCGAGAACCCGCACCTCGCCGTGACGTTCATCCCGCTCGGCTGCTCCGGCGCAACAATCAACAGCGGATTCCTCGGAAGCCAGCGGGCGAGCGAGTGCCCGAGCCCCGGAACCAGTGCGGCCTGTCCGGGAACGACGCGCGGCCAAATCGCCGAACTCACCGATCTCCTGGCCAAGGCCCGGCGCCAGCGCCCCGACCGCAGTCTCGATCTCGTGTTGCTCACCATCGGGGCCAACGACATTCTATTCTCCGGATTGATCGCCAACATCATCGTCGAGCCCGGCACGGAGCGCAGGCTGCTCAATCGCGGCGGCATCATCGCCACCGTAGCGGACGCGCAGCGAGTGCTCGATCGCGAGCTGCCGGGTAACTTCGCCAGGGCCCGCGCCGCGCTCAAGCCGCTCGTCGGCGGGGATCTGTCGCGGGTCGTCTATGTCAGCTACGGCAACCCGGCGCTGGCCGCGCCCGACACGCCGTGCCCGGGCGGCCGCGCCGGCTTCGACGTGCATCCGGCATTTGGAGCCGATGGCGAACGGCTACGCCAAGCCGTCGACTTCGTGTCGCAAAAGTTCCTCCCCGGGATCAAGGCGCTCGCGCTTTGCGCGGACGGCAGGAGCTGCCGCGATCCCTCGAGCGAGCGGATGACCTTCGTGGACGCTCATCAAGCCGCCTTCGCACTGCACGGTGCCTGTGCACGCGCCGATGACGATCCCGCCTTCGATCGGGAATGTTTTTCCGGCGACGGCGAAACCTTCGAGAGCAGCCTGATCAAGGGGCCGAACGACCCGATGACCTGCGGCCACCTGGCGAGCGAATTTCGCCCCTATGCGTCGCGCGCGCGCTGGATCCGGACGGCGAACGACAGCTACTTCACCGCCTTGACCTATCCCGAGGGCTTGCCCGCACTGCTGCAGCCGAGCGACCTGCACGACGCCATCTGGGGCATCTTCGCCGCGGTCTATGGCGGCGCCATCCATCCCACGGCCGAGGGCCATGCCGCCATGGCAGACGCCGCGCTGCCGGCCGTACGCCATGCGCTCGGCTTGCCGGCGCCGGCCGCGCTGGTGCGCAGCGAGCCGCTGCCGACGCTGCCCCCGCCACCAGACCCGATCGCTCCGCAACTGCCGATCTCGGGACGACAGTGACATCGTCATCGGCGGCGCGCGGACAGCGGCGATCGGGCAAGGGGCCCATGGCGGCCGCGTGATCTTCGATCCACGGATGGCGGCTGGCGCGCGCTTGCGCGAATCCTCAGGCCACGCCGAGCTTCTTCTGCAGGCTGGTGGAGGAGGTCGTGTACTGGAACACGAGGCGCTTATCGGGATAGACGTAGCGGTGCGCCTTCTGCGCCATCAGCGCGGCCTCGTGAAACCCGGAGAGAATCAGCTTGAGCTTGCCCGGGTACCAGTTGATATCGCCGATCGCGAATATGCCGGGCACGCTCGATTCGAACGTCGCCGTGTCGACCAGAACGTACTCGCCGTCCTTCATCGCCATGCCCCAATCGGCGACCGGGCCGAGCTTCATGGTCAGCCCGAAGAACGGCAGCAGGGCATCGCAGGCGATTTCGAACTGCGAACCGTCGTTGCGTTTGACCAGCGCCTTGGCTATGCGGCCACCTTCTCCTTCGAGCGCCGAGACCTGACCGAGCACGAAATCGATCTTGCCCTCGCCCACCAGCGCCATCATCTTGTTGACGCTGTCGGGCGCAGCGCGAAACTCTCCGCGCCGATGCAGCAGCGTGAGGTGGCTCGCGATCGGCGCCAGGTTCAGCGTCCAGTCGAGCGCGGAGTCACCGCCCCCTACAATGAGCACGCGTTTGCCGCGGAAGGCTTCCATCTGCCGCACGGCATAAAAGACCGAGCTGCCCTCGTAGGCCTCGATGCCCGGAATCGGCGGGCGCTTGGGCTGGAACGAGCCGCCTCCCGCCGCGACCACCACCACCTTGACCTCGAAGAGGCGGCCGCGGTCGGTGGTTATGCGGAACAGCGGATCGCCGACCTTCTCGATCGTCTGCACCATCTCCTGCAGGTGGAAGGTCGGCCCGAACGGCTTGATCTGGGCCATCAAAGCGTCGCAGAGACCTTGGCCGGTGACGTAGGGCACCGCCGGGATGTCGTAGATCGGCTTTTCCGGATAGAGCTCCGCGCACTGGCCGCCGACCTTGTCGAGGATGTCGACGAGGTGCGCCTTCATGTCGAGCAGGCCGAGCTCGAATACCGCGAAGAGCGCGCACGGCCCTGCGCCGATGATCAGTACGTCGGTCTTGATTGGTTCGCCCATGTGCCGTGGGGGGTTGCGTGCGGGTTGTGAGGTGGCGTCGCGCCGATGCCTGGCGGCGGCGCGACATGGACAAGCTACGCCTGCCGCTCGGGCGTGCGCACCACCAAGCCATCCAGCTCGGTAGTGACCTTGATCTGGCAGGACAAGCGCGAGTTCGGCTTCACGTCATAGCCGAAGTCGAGCATGTCCTCCTCCATGGGCGAGGGCTCCCCCACCGCCGCGCGCCACGCCTCCTCGACATGGACGTGGCAGGTGGCGCAAGCACAGGCGCCGCCGCACTCCGCCTCGATGCCGGGAATTCCATTCTTGATCGCGGTTTCCATGACCGTCGAGCCGATATCGCCCTCGACCGTCCGGGCGGTGCCTTCGTAATCGATATAGGTGATTTTCGGCATGCGACTGGGTGGGGTGATGCGGAACGCCGGGGCGGTGCCGGGGTCGTATAGCCGCCGACG
>JBAUOM010000519.1:0-15587 GCA_049579765.1 Xanthobacteraceae bacterium | reverse complement strand
CCACATTCTCATGACCGACCGCGAAGCCAATCGTTTCTCCGCCCGCGCCGCCCGCTACGCCCGCGTCGGCGCCAATATGAGCGGGGTGGCCGCGCGCATCGCCGGTGCGCGTCTGTTCGGGCTCACGCTCGATCGCGGCAGGAACGCGACCGAGCTCGCCGCGGCGCTCGGCGGTCTCAAGGGGCCGATCATGAAAGTGGCCCAGCTCATGGCCACAATTCCCGACGCCCTGCCGACCGAATACGCGACCGAGCTGATGAAGCTGCAAAGCGAGGCCCCGCCCATGGGGTGGGCCTTCGTCAAGCGCCGCATGGCCGCGGAGCTCGGCCCCGACTGGCAGAAGAAATTCTCGAGCTTCGAGCATCATCCCGCTGCGGCCGCTTCGCTCGGCCAAGTGCATCGCGCCCGCGCCCATGGCGGTGCCGGCATCGGTGCAGGTGCCGCCCTCGCGTGCAAGCTGCAATATCCCGACATGCAGTCGGCGGTCGAGGCGGATCTGCGGCAGTTGCAGCTGATCTTCGCCATCCACCGGCGCATGGATCCCGTCATCGACACCAGCGAAATCGCCAAGGAAATCGGAGCGCGCATCCGCGAGGAGCTCGACTACCGGCGCGAGGCCAAGCACGTGATGCTTTATCGCAGGATGCTCGAGGGCATCGAGCAGATTCGCGTGCCGCGAGCGTGGCCCGACCTGTCCACCGGCCGGCTGCTCACGCTCGATTGGCTCGAGGGGCGCCGGCTGCTCGAGCACAAGGCCGCCGATCTCGCCACCCGCAACCGGCTCGGCACGGCGATGTTCATGGCGTGGTGGTGGCCGTTCAGCCGGTTCGGCGTGATCCACGGCGATCCGCATCTCGGCAACTACACCGTGTTCGACGCCGGCGGGCGCCCCACCGGCATCAATCTCCTGGACTACGGCTGCATCCGAATCTTCCCGGCCAAATTCGTCGGCGGGGTGGTCGATCTCTACCATGGCCTGCTCAAGGGCGACGACGACCTCGTCGTGCACGCCTACGAGACCTGGGGCTTCAAGCGGCTCGATCGTGAGCTGATCGGGGTGCTCAACATCTGGGCGCGGTTCATCTACGGACCGTTGCTGGACGATCGTGTGCGCAGCCTCGCCGACGGGGTCAAGC
Source organism: Xanthobacteraceae bacterium (assembly GCA_049579765.1). Lineage (GTDB taxonomy): Bacteria > Pseudomonadota > Alphaproteobacteria > Rhizobiales > Xanthobacteraceae > VAZQ01. Next base: position 14,451 of record JBAUOM010000519.1, on the reverse strand, counting down.
CGTCGGAATACGGGCGGCGGGAAGCATTCCGCGTGCATCAGGCGCTGAAAGAGCGTGGCCCGGTCACGGTGCCGCGCGAATTCGTGTTCATGGACCGCGCCGCCATCGGGCTCGGGGCGGTGTTTCTGCATCTGCGCACCGAGCTCAATTTTCACCAGCTCTTCAATGCGGCGATCGAGGATTTTTCCGTCCGCCGCGTCGCCGATCGGCAGCACGCGGCGCTCGCCGCCGTCGGCCTCGACCGGCCGCAATCGGAGCGCTGAGGGACGCGACGGCGGCTGGCGGCACGACGAGGGCGCCGGGGTCGTGGGCGCCGTTGCCCTGATAGGGTATTTGCGCTAAGCCCCGGCTGCCGATGACGAGGGATTGGAGGAGCGAATGGCCGACCACGGTCAGGTCGAATACGCGACGGCGGAGGGTAACGACCTGCCGGCGCACCAGGCGATGTACGACCGGTTCGTGCATTTGGTCGTCGTCGGTGGAGCCCATGTCGTCACCATCGTCCTGGGACTGGCGATCGGCGCCGTGGCGGGTCACTGGCTCGTCGCCATCGCCGTCATGTTGATCGGCACCGGTGTGTCCATTCACGGCTTCGCAACCGGGGCGAGACTGCCCAGTGCCGTGATGGTGATCATCGCGCTGCTCGCGCTTGCGCTTACCTCGGGCGGCTGACGCGGGATTTTACGCCGGTCTCGAGGAGGTGAGCGAATGCGCATTGCAGTCGCGCGCGAAGCGGAGCCGGCGGAAGACCGCGTGGCCGCGACGCCCGAAACGGTCAAGAGGATGAAGGCGCTCGGGGCCGAGGTCGCGGTCGAGCCCGGCGCCGGAACGAAGTCCGGCATCCCCGACGCCGAGTTCATCGCCGCGGGCGCGGCCGTGACGACCGGCGCCGTCAAGGACGCCGACGTCGTGCTCAAGGTGCGCCGCCCGTCGAGCTCCGAGCTTGCCGGGTACAAGAAGGGTGCGCTGGTCATTGCCATCATGGATCCCTTCGGCGAGGACGCCGCGCTCAAGGCGATGGCGGATGCCGGCGTCACCGCCTTCGCGATGGAGATGATGCCGCGCATTACCCGTGCGCAGGTGATGGACGTGCTCTCGAGCCAGGCCAATCTCGCCGGCTACCGCGCGGTCATCGACGCCGCCGCCGAGTACGGCCGTGCGCTGCCGATGATGATGACGGCGGCCGGCACGGTGCCGGCGGCGAAGGTCTTCGTCATGGGTGCCGGCGTCGCCGGCCTGCAGGCGGTCGCGACCGCGCGGCGGCTCGGCGCCATCGTGACCGCGACCGATGTCCGCCCGGCCGCGAAGGAGCAGGTGGAGAGCCTGGGCGCCAAGTTCGTCGCGGTCGAAGACGAGGAATTCAAACAGGCGGAGACCGCCGGCGGCTATGCCAAGGAAATGTCCAAGGAATACCAAGCCAAGCAAGCCGCGCTGGTCGCCGAGCACATCAAGAAGCAGGACATCGTGATCACGACCGCGCTGATCCCGGGCCGGCCGGCGCCGCGACTCGTCTCCAAGGAGTTGGTCGCTTCGATGCGGCCGGGCTCGGTGATCGTCGATCTCGCGGTCGAGCGCGGCGGCAATTGCGAGCTCGCCAAACCCGGCGAGGTCGTGGACGCGCACGGCGTCAAGATCGTCGGCCATCTCAACGTGCCGGGCCGCATCGCCGCCTCCGCGTCGAGCCTCTACGCCAAGAACCTCTTCGCCTTCCTCGAGATCCTGGTGGACAAGAATGCGAAGGCGCTCGCGATCAAGTGGGACGACGAGATCGTGAAGGCGACCGCGCTGACGCGCGACGGCGCCGTGATCCATCCGAGTTTTGCGCCCAAGCGGGCGCCTCAGAGCGCGGCGTGACAGCGACGCGCGCCGGCGCCTCCGACGGAGACCGTTCATGCTGACCGTGATCCCAGCCGGCAAGCTCGCAACCGCGGGAGCCGCCGCGGCGCTTGCTCCCGCGGCTCCGGATGTTGCGCACGACATCACCCTCGCCCAGCTCGACATCATCGCGGCGGCGAGCGGCGGCGCGATGCATGCGGCGACCGGTGGCACGGTCGATCCCTTCGTGTTCCGGTTCTCGATCTTCGTGCTGGCGATCTTCGTGGGCTATTACGTGGTGTGGTCGGTGACGCCGGCCTTGCACACCCCGTTGATGTCGGTGACCAACGCGATCTCCTCGGTGATCGTGGTCGGCGCCCTGCTCGCCGTCGGCGTTCCGCTGGCGGGCGACGTGGCGGGGCCGATCTGGGCGCGCGCGCTCGGCTTCGTCGCGCTGGGCCTTGCTTCGGTCAACATCTTCGGCGGCTTCCTGGTGACGCAACGCATGCTGGGCATGTACCAGAAGAAAAAGAAGTGACGGGAGTAGCCGGTGTCCGCTGATTTCGCCGCGCTGCTCTATCTCGTCGCCGGGGTCCTGTTCATCCTGGCGCTGCGCGGGCTTTCGAGCCCCGAGACCAGCCGGCAAGGCAACCTTTTCGGCATGGTCGGCATGGCGATCGCCATCGGCACCACGCTTGGCTTTCATCCGCCCGACGGCATCGGTGCCTGGGCGCTCGTCGTTCTCGGCTTCGCCGTCGGCGGCGGCACCGGTGCCGTGATCGCGCGGCGCGTGCCGATGACCGCCATGCCCGAACTGGTGGCCGCGTTTCATTCCCTGGTCGGCATGGCGGCGGTGCTGGTGGCGGCCGGCGCGCTCTATGCGCCCGCCGCTTTCGACATCGGCACCGTCGGTGCGATCCATAAGCCTAACCTGGTCGAGATGTCGCTCGGCGTCGCCATCGGCGCCGTGACCTTCACCGGCTCGGTGATCGCGTTCCTCAAGCTGTCCGGCCGCATGAGCGGCGCGCCGATCATGCTGCCCGCGCGCCATGCCATCAATATCGCGCTCGCCGTGGCCATTGTTGCGCTGATCTTCTGGTTCGTGCGCGCCGAAAGCCATCTCGCCTTCTGGCTCCTCACCCTGGCCGCGTTCACCTTCGGCGTGCTGATCATCATCCCGATCGGCGGCGCCGACATGCCGGTCGTGATCTCGATGCTCAACTCCTATTCGGGTTGGGCCGCCGCCGGCATCGGCTTCACGCTGGGGAATTCCGCGCTCATCATCACCGGCGCGCTGGTCGGCTCCTCCGGCGCGATCCTGTCCTACATCATGTGCAAGGGCATGAACCGCAGCTTCGTCTCCGTCATCCTCGGCGGCTTCGGCGGCGAGGTCGCCGGGCCGGCCGCCGGCAAGGAGCACCGGCCGGTGAAGCAGGGCTCGGCCGAGGACGCCGCCTTCACCCTCAAGAACGCCGGCAAGGTGATCATCGTGCCGGGCTACGGCATGGCGGTCGCGCAGGCGCAACACGCGTTGCGCGAAATGGCGGACCGGCTCAAGAAGGAAGGCGTCGAGGTGAAATATGCCATCCATCCCGTCGCCGGCCGCATGCCCGGTCACATGAACGTGCTGCTGGCTGAGGCCAACGTGCCCTACGACGAGGTGTTCGAGCTCGACGACATCAATTCGGAGTTCGCGCAGGCCGATGTCGCCTTCGTCATCGGCGCCAACGACGTGACCAATCCGGCGGCCAAGGAGGACCCCTCATCGCCGATCTTCGGCATGCCGGTGCTCGAGGTCTGGAAGGCCGGCACGGTGATGTTCTCCAAGCGCTCGCTGTCGTCCGGCTATGCCGGCATCGACAACACGCTGTTCTACCGCGACAACACCATGATGCTGTTCGGCGACGCCAAGAAGATGACGGAGGAGATCGTCAAGGCGTTGTGAGACGGATGTGGAAACGGCAGAGGAAAGTATCTTGCCCCCGGCCTCTGTCTCCCGCCTTGGTCAATCGGTCGCTCCGCGCGTCCGCAGCTCCTCGATCAGGTCCTGCATGCTGCGGCGCAGGCCGTGCATCTGGTCGAGGAGATGCAGGACGACCGAGATGCCCTCGTCGTTGACGCCGAGATCCTCGCGCAGATCGCGAATGAGCTGGGCGCGCGCAAGATCGATGTCGGAGAACATGAGCTCGGGCTCCGTCTGCGGCGGAACGAGCCAGCCGGCCGAGATCCACGCCTCGAGCGATCGATGCTCCACGTGGGCGCGGAGCAGGAATTCCTGAACCGTGATCATTCATGCCTCCAGGTGCCGGCGGGGATTCTGATCCTTACCCGCCTGCCAGCGCTGCGCGAATTCCTCGAGCTCCGGATCAAGCTGCTCCGGCAGAACGATCTTGAGCGTCACGTATTCGTCGCCCTGGCTCTTGTCGCCGCGCGGGGCACCCTTGCCCCTGAGCCTGAGCACGGTGCCGGTATTCGCGCCCTTGGGCACGGTCATGCGCACCGGGCCGGTCGGGGTCGGCACGTCGAGCCTTGCTCCGAGCACGGCCTCCGGCAGGCTGATCGGAAATTCAAGATGGATGTCGTCGCCCTTGCGCGTGAAGAACTTGTGCGGCTCGACCTCGATCTCGACCAGCGCGTCGCCGGCGGGACCGCCGCCGATGCCCGGCCCGCCCTTGCCGCGCAGCCGCAGCACCTGCTTGTCCCTGGTGCCGGCGGGAATGACCACGTCGAGGGTGCCGCCGTCGGGCAGCGTAATGCGTTTGGTCGTGCCGTTGACCGCTTCCAGGAACTCGACCGGAAGGCGGTAGAGCGCGTCCTGCCCGCGCATGCGAAACCGAGCTTCGCCGCGCCGCCCGAATATGTCCCTGAGGATGTCCTCCTGCTCCATGAAATCGGCATAGCCGCTGGCGTCGCTGTAGCCGTGTGCCTGCGCGTCGGCGCCGTGAAAATCGCGATAATAGCGCTCGCGCGGCCGCTCGTTGCCCGCGGCATCGATCTCGCCCTTGTCGAAGCGCGTGCGCTTCTCCGCATCGCCCAGGACGTCATAGGCCGCGGAGACCTGCTTGAATTTCTCCTCCGCTTGCCGATCGCCGGGATTGAGGTCCGGATGCAGCTTCTTCGCCAGTTGGCGATAGGCCTTGCGGATCTCGTCCTGCGTCGCCTCCGGCTTCACGCCCAGGACAGCGTAGGGATCCTCGCTCACGCCGCGCTCCTTTTCGGTTCTCTCGTGGCCGTAAAGAACGCGAGCCGCCGGCGGAAATCAAGCAGCGCCGGCCGCAGCGGGCCACCACGTCGTCGTCGAGGCCGGCGCAGGACTGGGCGCGGGTCTTGCCGATCCGCGGCCGCGCCCACATTTTGGTTACGGCAATCCTGGCCAAGACACGGCAAGGCCGGCAAAGCGTTCCTGGACCAGCCTGTTATCTTGCTCAGAGAGTCACCACATCCGCCTTGAGATTCAATATGAAGATGCTTGCGACCAAGATAGCGATCGCGACTTCGGTGGCGCTCGCAGCACTGCTCTCCAGCGGGGCTGCCGATGCGCGGAAATATCGCGTAGCGCCCAAGCCCTATGATGCCCGCCAGTCCTGGCCCAGCGGTTCCCGCTTCACTCCGGAGCAGCAGCGGATCATCGACTCGATCACCGAAAACGATTGGCGCAACGGCAGATGAGGGGCATTGCGGTTCAAAATTGCCCGAAAGAACTATCCTAATAACCGCGATGCGTTTCGGTTGGAGGATGCGACAGATTTCATGGGGATACGCGGTAGTTCGGCCGCGACCTGACCTGGGGACGTGGGAGGAACGTCCCTGCCGTTTCGGGCGCAATGACTTGCAGTTTGCCCGCATCCCAATCGCTTGCCCCCGCTACCTGTACCCGTGTTTCGGGTGAAGGGCTGAGCGCAAGGATGGAAGCATACGCACCTACGATGATAATGTCGTGCTGACCTGGCTGGCGCTTTCGAACCAAAGGCGGGCGCGGGATGTCTCGGATTTTGTTTGGCTGCTTGCTCCTCGCCGCCGCGTTGGCGACGTCGGCGGCGGCGCAGAACGCCCCGGGCGTGACCGACCGCGTGATCAAGCTCGGCCAGACGATGCCTTATACCGGTCCGGGCGCCTGGGCCTCGGCCGTCGGCGTGGCCGAGAAGGCCTACATGCAGATGATCAACGATCGGGGCGGCATCAACGGCCGCAGGATCGACCTGATCAGCGTCGACGACGGCTACCTGCCGTGGCGAACCGGCAACGAGACGCGCAAGCTGGTCGAGGTCGAGCACGTCGCTTTCATGTTCGGCTCGATCGGCACGCCCACCCAGCTCGCGGTCGCGCATTATCTCAACGAGCGCAAGATCCCGCAGCTGTTCATCGAGAGCGGCGCCTACCGCTGGGGCAATTACCGGGAGACGCCCTACACCATCGGCGGCGTGCGCCCGAGCTATCGGCTGGCGGGGCGGCTGTACGCCCGGCATGCCCTGCGTGAAATTCCCAATGCGAGGATCTGCATCCTCTACGAGGACAACGACTTCGGCCGCGACTATGCGGCCGGCGTGCGCGACGTGTTGGGCGACAGGTACGCCGCGACGGTGCGGGAGGCGAGCTACGAATCGACCGATGCCTCGATCGAGCGGCAGATCGTCGAGCTCAAGGCCACCGGATGCCAGGCCCTGATCGCCGCCACCCTCCCGCCGCTGGCCGTGCAGGCGATCCGCAAGGTCAACGCTCTCGGCTGGAAGCCGATGTTCTTCATCAGCAGTCTCTCGGCCTCGGTCCCCATCGTGCTCTGGCCGGCCGGACTCGAGGGCAGCATCGGTTTGTTGTCCTCGGCCTATGCCAAGGACCCGCTTGATCCTGCCTTCGAGAACGACCCGGGGATGAAGGAGTGGCGCGCCTGGATGGGCAAGTACCTGCCGGCCGAGGATGTGCGCCGGCCGGTCTTCGTCGCCGGCTACAACGCTGCCGGCGCGCTGCTGCAGGTGCTCAAGCAGGCCGGCAACGATCTCTCGCGCGAGAGCATCATGCGCCAGGCGACGAATCTGCGCGACCTCGAGCTTCCGATGCTGCTGCCCGGAATCAGGGTCAACACCAGTCCGACCGACTATTATGCGGTGCAGCAGTTGCAGCTCATGCGCTTCGACGGCAAGCGCTGGGTGCGCTTCGGGGATCTGGTCTACGACCAGTGAGGCGCAAGTCCATCCGCCGAAAGGCGCGGGGCGCGTTGCGCTACCAGGCGATCCTGGCCCCGCCTTTGCCGGCATAGCTCTGGCTGCGATCGGAGAACTCGCCGTCGAAGCTCGCGAACAGCCAGGCGTTGGGCGCGATGGAGAGCTTGGCGCCGGTGTCGATGCGCATGGCGTCGCTCGCCGCGCGCGGTCCGTCGACGATGAAGGCGGCGCCCGGGAGCGCGAGGAAGGACGCGTTGACCGCCCGCGTGGGGTGGAATTCGTGCACCCACGACAGCCGCCCGTAGGGCGACAGCACCCGTCCGTTGGCAAAAACGTAACGGGTGTCGAGCTGCGCGCCCAGGAACGTCGGCAACGAGGATGCGCTGAGCGAGCCGAAGCTGAGCCCGAGCGGGTCCGCCGCGCCCGCCGGCACCGGGTTCGCTTCGGTGAAGCCGTTCTGCCAGAGCTGGGCGAACTGCACGGCCGCGAACGGGGTGACGGCGAAGGAGCCGAACACCTGCTTGGCGCCCGCTTCCACGCGCCCGCTCAGGAGATTGCTGCCGAAGCTCCCGGTCGCGGTCTCGGCCGGGCCGATGCCGACGATGTTGCGCGTCGTGTCGTTGCGGTAGGTGCTGAAGCTCAGCGCCCCCGCCGCATAGAGCGCGCCCCAGGTCTTGACCGCGTAGCCGCCGAAATGCGCGCCCTCGAGATGGCCGCTGGTGATGCGGTCGCGCACCGCGAAGTTCGAGCTGCTGCCGCCGATGGCCATGCCGGCGAGCAGATCGGGGGCGAGCTGATAATCGAGTCCGCCCGCAAGCCCGCCGGTGTTGTAGGAGAGGTCGGCGCTGCCGATGCCCGCCTCCCCAGTGAGCTTCGCGCTGCCGTCGAAGCCGGTGAGCCAGGCGCGCCAGCGCGGCCGGTCGATCGGCGGCGCCTTCGCGGGCATCGCTTTGAAGGCGGGATGGTCGGTCTTGGATCGTTTCGCCGGCGCGTATGACAGCGGCTCGCCGCCGAGCGTGACGCCGTTGACGTCGACGGTCTCGCGGTTACGCCAGAACGCGCCCTGGTCCATCATGATGGAGTTGAACATGCGGTTGGCGCCGAACGCGGTCTCCTGCGTTCCGCTCACCCCTTCGCCCGAGAGCATGTCGAGCGCCGCCGGGATCTGGCTCGGTGCCAAGCCGAACAAATGAAACAACGCGCCGCCGCGGTCGAAGGCGCCGTCGAGCGCCGCGGCGACCGCGGCCTGGTTCTGCGTGAGGCCGGTGATGCGGCGGCGGATGTCGGACTTCAGATGCAGCTCCACGTCGGTCGGGGTATAGGCGAGGCTCGCGGTGACGAACGCCGGCAGATTCGTGACCAGCGAATCGAACGTGCCGGTCCGTCCCGCCGCCGCCGAGATGATCGTGTAGCTGCGCGCGAGCCTGCCGCCCAGATAGGAGACCGCGACGGTCCCCGCCACCGTCGCGGTTCCGCCGGCATTGGTGCGGTCGGCGCTGTTGCCCTGCACCTCCACCATGTACAGGCTGGCCGCCGACAGCACGAGGTTGCCGTTCACCGTCAGCGTGCCGACCGAATTGCCCGGCGCCAGCGTGGCGCCGGCGAGGATCGTGGCCGGGCCCACCGTGCCGTTGCCGCCGAGCGCGCCGCCCGCTTCGACCAGCACGCTCGAGGTGATCGACCCGTTCACGGTGAGCAGGCCGGCGGCGACCGTGGTCGGTCCGGTGTAGGTGCTGGCGGCGGTCAGGATGGTCTGTCCGCTGCCGGCCTGCACCACCTGGCCCGGCCCCGAGATGGCGCCGCCGAAGGTGGAGCTGTCGGAGCGATTGAACACGAGGAACTTGTCGGCGGTGGCGTTGCACGAGGCGTCGCCGGCATCGGCGCAGAACGCCACGTCGCCCAGGATGCTGCCGCCCGCCCCGCCCGCGCCGAGCGCCAGCACCCCGTCCTTGATGGTGGTGCCGCCGGTGTAGCTCGCCGCGCCCGCGATCGTCAGCGTGCCGGTGCCGTACTTGACCAGCGGCCGCGCGAACGTCGTGCGGTTGAGCGCGGTCCCGTCGGTCAGGTAGGACGCATCCGGCATCGAGCTGTTGTTGGCGAGCCCGAACTGCAGCGCGCTCGCCTGCGGGAAGTAGCTGGTGACGTCGTAGAGCGCGAACACGCCGCGGCCGACGGCTCCCGCCACCAGCACGTCGACCGCGGGATAGTAGACGAGCTGCGCCACCCATGCGTTGGGCAGGCCCTGTCCGAACGCCCGCCAGCCCGACAGGTCGCCGTTGTCGCTGTCCGCGACCGTGATCGGGCTTTGCTGGCTGCCGATGAGGCAGCCATTGGGCCCGGGGTTGCATGAGAGCGGGGTGTTGAGGCCGCCCACCAGCAGCGCGTTGACGCCGTTGTTGGAGATGAACTCGACCGCCGTCGGCCGGACGAAGCCGGCGGGCAGGTTGGAGGTCAGGGGCGTGATCGTCGTGCCCTGGTTCTGGGTGCCCCAGAGATTGACGCTGTCGGCGACGTAGAACCTGATCTGCCCCGGCGAGGTTTGCGCGCTTGGCGAGGTCGGGTCGAACACCATCGCGGTCGGCGACAGGCCGCCCGCCAGCGCATAGGCCGGCAGCCGCACGAGCGGCGTTCCGCCGGTCCCGACATTGCTGCTGAACCAGAGCTCGCCCTTGCCGTTGCTCGCCTGCACGCCGGCGAGCAGCGCGTTGGGATTGGCGGAGCTCCCGGTGTTGTTGGCGGCGGGGATGCCGTAGGCGAGCGTCGTCACGGTCGAGTCGTCGTCGACCGCGCCGACGCTGGTCGTTTGCAGCGGGACGCTGCTGGCGGAGGCGGGCGTCGTGTCCTGCGCGACGTAGACGTTGTTTCCCGTCACGCCGTTGAAGTCCTGGAAGCCGGGCGCGATGGCGAGCATCGTCGGATTGGCCCGGTTGAGGACGAACGGGACGGTAAAGGGGCTGTTGTTGACGATCTCGGCCGAGCTGTTGGGGGCCCAGGCGTTGCACCCCGCAAATGCGCCGCTCGACGGGTTGTAGCTGCAATTGAGCGGGACGCCCAAGGCGAATGACGTATCCGGATTCGGGCTGATCTGATTGCCGTTGGCGTCGAACACCATCCGGTTGGCGGCGCCGAGACTGTCGGTCGTGAGGTAGAGCGCGCTCGTGTTGGCGGTGAATTTGCCGTTGATCAGGACGTTGGTGCCGTCGGCGCCCGCCAAGGCCAGCCACAGCGGGCTTCCGGGCGCGGATTGGAGCGCCACGCCGGTATCCTGCATCGCGGCGGCGAGCCGTTTGTTCAGGGTGTCGTAGGCGACGCTGTAGCTCTCCTGCACCTGCAGCGTGCTGGTGTTGAACCCGGTCCAGACGCCGTTGTCGCTCTGCGGATTGCTGCGCATGTAGACGCCGCCGTCGCTGGTCATCCACAGGTTGCCCGCGGAGTCGACCACGAGCCCGCGCGAATCCGAATGCGCCGTCGAGCCGTTGCTGGTGCGCGCGAGCGTGATGCTGGTGGCGGTATCCCCGCGCACCCGGAAGGCGGGCACCGTGAAGGGACTGTCGGGGATGCCGTCGCCGGTGACGTAGACGATGCGCGTGTCGGTGGGGTCGATCGCCACCGCGAGGTTGACCTGTGCCTGCATCACCCCCAGGTTGGTGTCGGGCACTTTGAGTGCCGACCACGATCCGCCGCCGTTCTGCGACAAGTAAAGGCCCTTGAGTTGCGGACCGCAGGTCGGGGAAGCGAAGGCGCAGCCACCAGCGGGGACGGGTTGCATTTCAGCGAGAGCGATCGCGACCGAGCCGTTAGGTCCCGCCGCAAGCTTCGGGACCATCTGATTGGTTGCGGCGTTGATGATGTTGGGCCCACCGCTCACGACGGTTGCGCTGGTGAACACCGGGGTCCAGCTCTGTCCGGAATTGTGCGAGACGTAGACGCCGGTCGCCGTTGGGGTGCTCGCCGAGGTGACCGAGGCGTAGAACGTGCAGGAGCTTTGCGTGCCGCAGTTGCCGGCATTCTGCGGGTCGGCGACCAGCGCCGTCACCGGGCCGGCGGGAAGACCCCCCGACCCCGACACCAGGCTGAAGCTCTGTCCGCCGGTGGTGCTGCGGTACAAGCCGAACGCACCGCTTGCCGCGTTGGTCTGCGTTGGATTCTGTTCCTCGAAGGTTGCCGCCAGGATGGTGCTTCCCGCCGCCGCCACCCCGATCACGCTCTGGCCGGTGAGGGAGGCAGCGCCCAGCGCCGACCATGAGTTGCCGCCGTCGCTCGAATAAAGCAGGCCAGTACGCGCGCCGCCGCGTCCGATCGCCCCGCCGACATTGAAGTTGTTCCAGGCGCCGTTCGAGGTGATGCCGATGCCGGCGACCAGGGTCCTGCCGGTGGGATCGGTCGGGTCGAGCGCGAGGCTGCCGATCGAGAGCGAGGCCTGGTTGTCGGTGAGCGGCGTCCAGCTCGCGCCGCCGTCGATGGTGCGCCAGATGCCGCCATTGACTCCACCGATGAACATCGTTTGAGAGCCGAGCGCGGGATCGAGCAGGATCGCTTGCACCGCGCCGCCGACCGTGCCGTTGGGCGGCGCATCGGCGCTTTGGACGATGCCGATCGGCCCGGACTTCGGCGACGGTCCCTGCGGGATGAAGGTCTGGTTGACCTGGACCTGGGCGACGCCAGCCGAAGGCAGCAGCAACGCTGCCGCAGCCACGCACCAACGCACCCGCTCGAACACCGCAACCCCCGCGACGATGCCGCGCCCCGCCCGCACGCTACACGTGCCCGGCAGGAGACGTCGATATGCCACCGCCGCCGGGCGCACGATTCGTCTTTCATTGTGGCCGCGGCGACACATCCGGATTGCCCACGTGGCGTAAGGGAATGGGCGCGCTATCCTCACTTCGCCCGATGGCAAGGAAGCATTGCGGCGGCGGTCGCGGCAGCGACGAAGCCATCAGCACTTCGAGCACCTGTCCATTCGGGTCGCTGCGCCTACGACCAACCCGCCTTCGTTTTCATGATGTTCGAGGCCAGCTCCAGCATGTCCTTCGGACTCTTCTCGTCGGCGATTTCGAACCGCGCATCCGTGCGGTGGTGGCTATAAAGCCCGGCGAGACATAGAATTCGCGCGGCCGGAACGCGACGTTCCGGCGCGCAACGGAACCGCGTCCATGCTGGTAGGCGTGCCGAAGGAGATCAAGGACAGCGAATACCGCGTCGGACTGATCCCTTCGACGGTGCGCGAGTTGACGCGGAACGGCCACCACGTCGTCGTCGAGACCGGCGCCGGGCTGGGCGCGGGTATCGCAGATGCCGATTACCGCGCGGTCGGCGCCGGGATCGTCGCCGATGCCGACGAGGTCTACGCGCGGGCCGAGCTGATCGTGAAGGTCAAGGAGCCGCTCGCGACGGAGCGCAGGAAGCTGCGCGCGGGGCAGGTCCTGTTCACCTATCTGCATCTCGCCGCCGACCCGGAGCAGACCGCCGATCTCATGGCCTGCGGAGTGATCGCCATCGCCTACGAGACGGTGACGAGCGCGCATGGCACGCTGCCGCTGCTGATGCCGATGTCGGAGGTGGCAGGCCGCATGGCGCCGCATGTCGGCGCCCGCTGCCTGGAGAAGGAAAACGGCGGCCGCGGCGTGCTGCTCGGCGGCGTTCCCGGTGTGCCCCCGGCCGATGTGGTGATTCTCGGCGGCGGTGTCGCCGGCAGCCACGCCGCGCTGATCAGCGCGGGAATGGGCGCGACGGTCACCGTCGTCGACCGCAATCCGGATGTGCTGCGCCGCGTCGCCAACCAGCTCGGCGCGCGGGTGCGCACGGTGTTCTCGACCAGCGACGCGATCGAAACGCTGTGCCGCCGGGCCGACCTGGTGATCGCATCGGTGCTGATACCGGGCGCGGCGGCACCGAAGCTGATCACCGCGGCCACCGTCGCGGCGATGAAGGCAGGCTCCGTCATCGTCGATATCGCCATTGACCAGGGCGGCTGCGCCGAGACCTCGCGGCCCACGACGCATTCGGCGCCGACTTACATCGTCGATGATGTCGTGCACTATTGCGTCACCAACATGCCGGGGGCGGTGGCGCGCACCTCCACCTTCGCGCTCAACAACGGGACGCTGCCGTTCGTGCTGGCGCTCGCCGACAAGGGCTATCGCCGGGCGCTGGGCGAAGACCCGCATCTGCGCAACGGCCTCAACGTCTACGAAGGCAAGATCACGCATCGGGCGGTCGCCGAAGCGCTCAAGTTGAAGTTCACCCCGCCCGAGGCTGCCTTGCGGCTGTGACCTCAGGCGTTCGCCTTTGCTTGCGTCAAGGCCATTGGGTGCCGGGCGGGCTGCCACAGTCCGGCGACTGCACCCAAGAGCGACAGGACGGCGGCCACGCCGATTGCGGGCGTGAAGCCGGCGCTGAATGCCTGCGGTGAGCCGAAGTTTCCGGCTGCCGCGAACACCGTGACGACGGTCGCGATCCCGAACACTCCGCCGAGAAAGCGGAACATGTTGTAGGTACCGGATGCCTTGCCGATCTCGGCTTTTGCCACCGAGTTCAAGACCGCGTTCTGGGCGGCGGGCATGGCCATCGAGACGCCGGCGCCGGCGACGATCAGCGGTGCGACCAGCATGGTGTAGGCGAGCTCGGGCGCCGCGATCAGGGCGATCCAAGCCATCCCGACGGCCTGTAGGATGAGCCCGGCGACGACGAGCGGCCGCTCGCCGGCCCGGTTGACGAGGCTGCCGGCGATCGGTGCCACCACGAACAGCGTGGCGGTCCAGGGGAGCAGGCGCAGCCCGGCGCCGAGCGGCCCTTGGCCCTGCGAGGTCTGCAGAAACTGCGGCAAGAGAAACAACGTGCCATAGAGCGACGCGGAGAAAGCGAAGCACGCTGCGATGCCCGATGAAAAGGCGCGGGAGCGGAAGAGCCGCATCGGCACCATCGGATGGCCAGCGCGCAGCTCCCAGGCGACGAAAGCCAGCGCCAGCAGGAACCCGGCCGCCAACGCGGTGACGACCTCGAGGCTGATCCAGCCGGCTTCGTTCCCGCGCATGAGCCCCCACGCCAGAGCGAGAGCGGCGCCCGTCGCCAGCGCGACGCCGGGGATGTCGACGGCAGTACCCGGTCCGAAGCTCTCCGGAATACGACAGCGCGCGAGCGGAATGGCGATGAGACCGATCGGGATGTTGAGCCAGAAAATCCACTGCCAGGCGAGGCCCTCGGCGATCACGCCGCCCACGACCGGACCGGCGATGAGTGCAAGCCCCGTAAGGCCGCTGAAGATCCCCAGTGCCTTCGCGCGCTCCTCCGGCGGGAACGTGGCGCTGAGCAGCGCCATTGCAAGCGGCATCACCAACGCCGCGCCGGCTCCCTGGACGGTGCGCGCGGCGATCAGCCAGCCGGCGCTGGGCGCCAAGGCGCACGCGGCCGATGCCGCCACGAACAGCGCGAGGCCGGAGACGAATATGCGCCGGCGCCCGAAACGGTCGCCGAG
>JBAUOM010000518.1:0-2774 GCA_049579765.1 Xanthobacteraceae bacterium | reverse complement strand
TACCTGCAGGTGCTCGGCACCTTCGTCGATTTCAAGCTCTATGACGACAAAGCCAATATGCGGTGAGGAACGGCGATGAATTCGACCTATCGTGCATTGGCGGAGTTCGCCCAGACGTGGGGCCTCGCCTATTTCGTCGCGGTGTTCCTGGTCGTGCTGATCTATGCGCTGTGGCCGTCGCGCCAGCGGCAGTTCGACGAAGCCGCGCGCATTCCCCTTCGTGAGGACTGACATGCTCGACAGCCACCCGGCCGATGCAAAGCCCGGCGTCGACGCCTTCACCGGCACAGCCACCACTGGGCACGTGTGGGACGGCATCCGCGAGCTGAACACGCCGCTGCCGCGATGGTGGCTGTGGTTGTTTTACGCCACGATCGTCTGGGCCGTCGGCTACTGGGTCGTCTATCCAGCCTGGCCGCTGGTTTCCTCGTACACGGCGGGCGCGTTCCGATGGCATTCCCGCGACGCAGTGGCTTCGGACATCGAAGCGCTCAAGGCGCAGCGCGGGCCGATGGTCGGCAAGCTCGCGGCTGCCTCCCTGCAGGAGATCGCGTCCGATCCGCAACTGCTCGAGTTCGCGCGCGCGCAGGGGCGTCCCGCCTTCGCGGAGAATTGCGCGCCGTGCCACGGCGCAGGCGGCGGCGGCGGGCGAGGCTATCCCAATCTCAACGACGACGACTGGATCTGGGGCGGCAAGCTCGACGAGATCGCCCAGACGATCCGCCACGGCATACGCTCCGCGGATGCGAATGCACGGCAGGGCGCTGCCATGCCCGCCTTCGGCCGCGACGGCATCCTCAAGCGCGCCGACATCGAGAACGTCGCCAACTACGTGCGCTCGCTCGCGGGGCTTCCCGCCGATCCCAAGGCCGATCTCGTCGCCGGCAAGAAGATCTTCGCCGACAATTGCGCGGTCTGCCATGGCGAGGGGGGAAAGGGAAAACGCGAGCTCGGCGCGCCCGACCTGACCGATGCGATCTGGCTCTACGGCGCGGACAGGGCGGCGATCGTCGACGCCGTTTGGAACGGGCGCGGCGGCGTGATGCCGGCATGGGCCGGTCGACTCGACGACGCCACCATCAAGGCGTTGGCGATCTATGTGCATTCGTTCGGCGGCGGCGAGAAGTGAGCGATGAGCCCGGGAGGTGACATCGCGGTTTTTCTGCACGAGGCGCGCTCGGCGCAGCCGCCGCTGCTGAAGCTCGTAAAGGACGCGGCGAGCGCCATGCCGGGGTCTTCGGCCGCGTCGGCGCCGACGGGGTCCGGCGTGCCCGAGCCCGACGACGAGGGGCCGCTTTATCTCGCGCGGCGAAAAATCTATCCGCAGCGGGTCAAAGGCACCTACCGCACCATCAAGTGGATCGTGCTCTTCGTCACGCTCGGCATCTATTACGGTTTGCCGTTCGTGCGCTGGGATCGCGGGCCGAATGCTCCCGATCAGGCGGTGTTGATCGATTTCCCCAATCGCCGCTTCTACTTCTTCTTCATCGAGATCTGGCCGCAGGAGGTCTACTACCTCACGGGACTGCTCATATTGGCGGCGATGGCGCTGTTTCTGATGAACGCGGTCGCCGGACGCGTGTGGTGCGGCTATCTTTGTCCGCAGACGGTGTGGACCGACCTGTTCCAGACCATCGAACGCTGGGCCGAGGGCGACCGTCGCGAGCACCTGCAGCGCGACAGGGAGCTGTGGACGATCGATCGTGCGGCGCGCAGCGGTCTCAAGCACTTTCTCTGGCTGATGGTCGCGTGGTGGACGGGCGGCGCCTGGGTGCTCTATTTCGCCGATGCGCCGACGCTGGTAAGGGAGCTTGCAACCTTCGAGGCGCCGTTCCTCGCCTATTTGTGGATCGGCATCCTCACCTTCACGACCTACGCGCTCGCCGGCCACATGCGCGAGCAGGTCTGCGTCTATATGTGCCCGTGGCCGCGCATCCAGGACGCGCTCACCGACGAGTACGCGCTCAACGTCACCTATCGCTACGACCGCGGCGAGCCGCGCGGCTCGGTGAAGAAGAGCGCGGCCTTGCGCGCGCAGGGTAAACCCGCGGGCGACTGCATCGACTGCTATCAATGCGTCTATGTCTGCCCGACCGGAGTCGACATCCGCAATGGGCCCAACCTCGGCTGCATCCAGTGCGGGCTATGCATCGACGCCTGCGACGCGGTGATGGCGAAGATCGACCGCCCGACGCGCCTCATCGCCTACGATACCGATCTCAACATCAAGCTCCGGCAGAGCGGAGAGCGGCCGATGGTCAGCATCGTGCGCCTGCGCACGATGCTCTACGCCGCCGTCATCGCGCTGGTCGCGGGAGTGATGCTGTACGCGCTGGCCACGCGCCGGAGCGAGGGGATCAGCGTCATCCACGATCGCAATCCCCTGTTCGTGCGGCTGTCCGACGGGGAGCTGCGCAATGGGTTCACCGTGCGCATTCTGAACAAGTCGCTCGAGCGGCGCAGTTTCGTGCTCACGGTCGACGGTCTCGCCGATGTCGATCTCAAGGTCGTCGGCGACACCGTGACGACCGGACGCATGGCCGTCATCTCGGTCGGCCCCGACCAGACCTACGAATTACGCGCGCTCGTGAGCACGTACTCGCCGCTTCCGCCCGCAGCCTCGATCCCGCTGACATTCAGCATCACCGACGCGAACAGCGGACGGCAGGCGAGCGCGGTGGACCATTTCCGCGGGCCCTGAGAATGAACGCGCCGGCAACCGATTCGGTCAACGGCAACGGACGCCGTCCGCGGGAGGTGACGGGACGGATGGT
>JBAUOM010000517.1:0-6605 GCA_049579765.1 Xanthobacteraceae bacterium | reverse complement strand
AGCCGATCGTGCTGATGCTGGCGGGCCGCGGCGCCAAGGCGCGCAAGGCCGCGCAGTCGCATACCGGCGCGCTGATCGGCGACTGGGCCACGATGCGAACCCAGGCCGAGGACGCCGGCGCCATCGTGGTCTCCACCATGGACGAGATGATGGACCTGGTGCAGATCCTCGTGCGTTATCCGGTTCCGCCCACCAAAGGACCGGGCATTCTGACCGCCTCGGGCGCCTATGTGGGGCTGACCAACGACTTCGCCGAGGAGATCGGCCTCGACATCCCCGAGCTCGAGCCGGCCACGCTGAAGACGGTCAGCGCCGTGCTGCCGGCGTACGGAAACTACGGCAACCCGCTCGACGTCACCGCCGGCTTCTCGCTGGATTCGCTGCCGGTCGCGGTCAAGGCGCTGATCGACGATCCCAATGTCGGGATGCTGTTCATCTCGTTCCCGATCAGCTACGCCGCGCAGGTCAAGTCCTTCAACCAGGGCATGGCGGACTCGCGCAAGCCCAAGGTCATGGTGGCGCTCGGCGACACCTGGCCGCTCGCTCCCGACGTCATCGAGGCCGTCAACGAAAGCCCCGCGGTGTTTTCGCGCTCGTCGGACCGCATGCTTCGCGCGATCACGCTCTATACCCGGTACGGACGCTCGCTTGCCCGCAGCCGCGTCGCCGCCGACCCTGCACCGTTTCAGGGCATGCCCGAGCTCGGCAAGGGCGCGCAACCGGAGTGGCTGGGAAAGAAGGTCCTGGCGGCGGCCGGCATCCGCGTGCCCGACGGCGAGCTCGCCCGCACGCCGGACGACGCCGTCGCCGCTGCCAGCCGCATCGGCTATCCGATAGCTTTGAAAGCTCAGGCTGCGGCGCTGTCGCACAAGACCGAAGCCGGCGGCGTCGCGCTCAACCTGGCCGACGAGGCGGCGCTGCGCGCGGCCTGGACGGCGACGCAGCGCAACGTCAAAGCCGCGGCGCCCGGCGTGACCCTCGACGGCTGCCTGGTTGAGAGCATGTCGCCCAAGGGCCTCGAATTGATGATCGGGGCCAAACGTGATCCGGCCTGGGGAACGGTGTTGTTGCTCGGGCTCGGCGGCATCTGGGTCGAGGCGCTGGGCGACGTGCGGCTGCTGCCGGTCGACGCGGACGAAACGCAGATCGTCGAAGCGTTGTGTAAGCTGCGCAGCGCGAAGCTGCTCACCGAATTCCGCGGCGCGCCGCCCGTGGACGTCGACGCGGTGGCGAAGGCCGTCCTCGCTCTTGGCCGGCTGATGCGGACCACGCCCGCCATTGTCGAGATCGACGTCAACCCGCTGATGGTTCACGCCAAGGGGCGAGGCGCCACGGCGCTCGATGCGCTGATCGTCGCGGAATGAACCGAGCGGCCTGCTGGCAAGCCCGTCCATCCGAGGTCAGGATCGGAGATTCGGTGGTCATGATCAGCGATGCCGGCAGGCGCAAGCCGGCGACGGCCTTTCTCTACGTAGACGGCCTTTCTCTACGTATATGTCGACGATACGGAAGCCACCTACCAACGCGCTCTCGACGCCGGTGCGAAGTCTCTTGAAGCGCCATCGGACGTGCCCTATGGCGATCGTCGCTGTATGGTGGAGGACAAATGGGGTAACACTTGGCAGATCGCCATGCATACGAGAGGCACCCGGAAGGGAAGGGCGCAATGACGGAAGCGCGCATCCGTGAGCTGACCAAGTCGATGCTTCGCAAGAAGCTCTACGTCGTGCTCTCCAAGGGCGGCGAGGCGCCCGAAAAGATCGTCGAGCTTCTGCCGCGCCATCTCGAATACATGATCGGCCTGGAGAAGCAGGGCGTGCTGTTTGCCTCGGGCCCCCTGGCTTCCGCCGACGGGGCGACGCGCGGCGACGGCCTCACCATCCTGCGCGCCGCGAGCGCAGAGGCGGCGCGCAAGATCGCCGAGGCCGATCCGTTCGTCGTCCATGGATTGCGCAGCTTCGAGCTGCGCGAATGGACGGTGATGGAAGGCTCGCTCGGGATCAAGGTGAATTTTTCCGATCAGTCGCTCGAGCTGGCGTGAGGGCGATGGGTCAGGCGGGAGGCGAGGGGGAGAGCATGGAAACGGTCGGCTTCATCGGCGTCGGCAAGATCGGACTGCCGATCTCCGAAAACCTCATCAAGAGCGGCTATCGGGTGCTGGGCTATCGTCGCAGTTCGCTCGCCGATTTCGAGAAGATCGGTGGCATCCCCGCGCGCTCGCCCGCCGATATCGGCGCGCAGGCGGAGATCGTGTTCTCGTGCCTGCCGTCCACGCAGGCGCTCGACGAGGTGATGCAGGGTCCGCACGGGCTCCTCGCATCGGCGCGGCCCGGGCAGATCATCGTCGAGCTCGGCTCCCATCCCGTTCCCGACAAGGAACGCCATGTCGCACCGCTCGCCGCCAAGGGCGCGGTCTTCCTTGACGGCGAGGTGAGCGGAACGCCGGGGATGGTGTCGGCTCGCAAGGCCGTGATCTACCTCGCCGGCGACCAGGGCGCCGCCGCCGCGACCGAGCGCTACGTCCGTGGCTTCGCCGAGTCGTGCCTCTATTTCGGGCCGTTCGGCGCAGCGAGCCGGGTCAAGCTGGTCAACAACATGCTCGTCGCCGTCCACATCGCCGCCGCCGCAGAGGCGATGGCGCTTGGGCTCGAGGCCGGGGTCGACATCGAGCTGATGATCAAGGCCATCGCCACCGGCAGCGGCGGATCGACCCAGTTCGGTATCCGCGCGCCGTGGATGGCGCAGCGCCGGTTTTTCCCGGCGCAAGGCACGGTGCCGGCCCTGCAGCACTATTTCGACATGATCGGCGAGTTCGCCGACAGCGTCGGCGTGGCTACTCCGATGCTCGACCGGGCGACGGAGCTCTACGGCAAGTTCATGGAGATGGGATTGGGCGAGCAGGACGTCGCCGCGATGGTCGACGTCATAGGCGCGCTGCCGCGCCGCAAGCCCGGGGATTGAACCGAAAAAGAAGGAGCTTTGCATGATCCGTGTGAAGAAGATCGCCCACGCCGTCTACGAGATGCCCGACGTCGACAAGCAGGCGGAGTATTACACCGAGGTGCTCGGCCTCACGCTGACCGGCAAGGACAAGGAGGCCGTTTATCTGGCCTCGACCGTCGACCATCACTCGGTGGTGCTGCGCAAGGGGCCGCAGGCACGCTGCGTGCGGCTGGGATTTCAGCTCGCGCCCGACGACGATCTCGACGCATTCGAGCGTCAGATCCAGGGCCATGGCATCAAGACGGAGCGCAGGAAGGATGCCGAGCCCACGATCTCGGACATGGTCGCGTTCGCGGATCCCAAGGGCACCGCGATGGAGGTATTCAAGCGCGACGCCTTCTCCGGCCAGCGCTTTCCGAGCAAGGGGATCGTTCCGCACAAGCTCGGCCATGTGGCGTTCTTCGTCACCGACGTCAAGCGCACGACCGACTTCTACTGCGACGTGCTCGGCTTTCGCGTGTCCGACTGGATGGGGGATTTCTTCTCTTTCCTGCGCTGCGGCCCCGACCACCACACCATCAATCTGATGCAGAACGACACCGACCGGCATTTCCACACCGCGTTCGAGCTGCGCGACTGGGCGCACCTGCAGACCGCTTGCGATTATCTGAGCCTCAACGGATACAAGCTCATCTGGGGTCCCGGCCGGCACGGCATCGGGCACAACCTGTTCGCCTATCACCGCGCGCCCAACGGCTTGATCACCGAGCTGTTCGCGGAGCTCGATCAGGTCAACGAGGAGCTCGGCTATTTCGAGCCGCGGCCGTGGCACCGCGACCAACCGCAGCGCCCGAAGGTATGGGCCAAGGACCCCTCAGCGTCCAATCTGTGGGGCATTATGCCGCCGGACGAGATGCACAAATGATGAGCGGCGCATGGTGAGGCGTCGGCACGTCTATCACGTCGCAGGCTACGATCCGATCGACGCCGGCGCGCAATACCGCCGCTTCACGCGCCAGCTCGAGGTGTTCCGAGCGACCTGGAACGTGGAGGCGAGCTTGTCCGGGCCAAACCAGCCGGAGCGGCAATCGCGCGTTTGGTGGACGGTGCAGACGCGTGCCGCCGGCTGGCAGGTGGAGGCGGTGCACGAAGTGCTGCTGTGGGACGACATCGTGCGCGGCGATTTCACCCGCTCGCTGGCGGCGCGGCTCCTCGACGCGGCGCGGGTCTATCTCGACTTCGTTGCGACCGGCACGATGTTTCGATACGTCGCCGCCAACCCGCGCTACGCCACGTTCTTCCTGTTTCCGATTTTCGCCCTGGCCCTGTTCGCCGCTGCCGGCTGGTTCTTCGCGAACCTGTTGACCGGATGGGTCGGGCTCGAAGGCATCGGTGCGGCGATGGTCGGCCTACCCGTCGGCCTCGCCGTTTTTTACGGCCTGCTGCAGTGGCCGGGTCGGCGCTGGCGCGTAGAGCAACTCCTGGACGACTGGATCTGCGCGCACGATTACCTGCGCGGCCGCCGGACCGATATCGACGCCCGGCTCGATCGCTTCGCCGAGACGCTGGTCGCGCGGACGCGCGCGGACGCGGTGGACGAAATCGTGCTCGTTGGCCACAGTCTGGGCGCCATGCTGGTCCTCGACCTGCTGGTCCGCGCGCTTGCGCTCGATCCCGAGCTCGGCCGCCGCGGCGCGGCGATCTGCGTGCTCACCATCGGTGCGACCATCCCGAAATTCGCCTTGCATCCCCGCGCGCAGGAGATCCGTCGCAAGATCGCGCGGGTCGCGGACGAGCCCACGATCGCCTGGGCGGAATACCAGTCGCGCGACGACACCATCAGCTTCTACAAGTTCGATCCGGTCGCATTGCAGCGCATCGCCGGCGACCGGCTCGACGCCAAGCCGGTGATCCGGCGCGTGCAGATTCACGATATGGTGCTACCGGCGACGTTCGCGCGGTGTCGCCGCAACGTCCTGCGGCTGCACTACCGGTCGGTCATGGCCAACGACCGGCGGGCGCCCTATGACTATTTCATGATGGTGGCGGGCCCGGTGCCGTTTGCGGCCTGGACGGCCTCTCCCGCCGGTCTCCTGGATTTTATCGCCGCGGACGGCAGTTACCGCGGCCCGTCGCACTGCGCCGCCGCGGCTGCGCCGGCATGACGCCGCTCGTCGCCAAGGTGATCTGGTGCCTCGGCGTCGTCGGTTGGTTCGTCATTCGCTATCCACACGAGCGCCGCGCCCGGCGCACACCGAAGCTGCGGCGCAGCGACTGCGGCCGCGAGCTCGCGCTGATGACGATCTCGGCCGCGGGGCTGGGCATCCTTCCGGCCGTCTACGTGTTCACCAATGCTCCGGCGTTCGCCGATTACGCCTTGCGGACGTGGCAGGGCTGGCTCGGCGCCGCGGTGTTCGCCGCGGCGCTGTGGCTGTTCTATCGCACGCACAAGGACCTCGGCCGCAATTGGTCGGTGACCCTGGAGGTGCGCGAGCAACACACGCTGGTGACCAGCGGCGTCTATGGCCACGTGCGGCATCCGATGTATTCGGCATTCTGGCTTTGGGCGCTGGCGCAGGCGCTGCTGCTGCCGAACTGGATCGCCGGGCCGTCGGGCCTCGTCGGCTTCGGGACCTTGTTCTTCCTGCGCGTCGGCCGCGAGGAGGCGCTGATGATAGAGACCTTCGGCGACGAGTATCGCCGCTACATGGCCCGTACCGCCCGCATCTTGCCCGGCGTGTATTAAATTAGGCCGTGCGGGATGGGCGGCGTCCAGTGTCGACTGCAGTTTGTGGTTGACTACGTTACGCGATTGAGGTATGATTCGGGCACGATCCAAGACTGCGCCCGATGCCGGGAGCGGACCACCGCCGCTCCGGCTCTTTGCGGGGCGGCGGGGCGGCGGATCGGCGCGGGGCGTCCGCCGGCAGCAACCAGTGTCTAAATTAGTTTCGTGTCTCACTCGAAGGGTGCAGTCCAAAGCCCGGGTCCTGTATTTTTCCTGTTGTTTACAGGGGCGGCGAGTATCCCACGAGTGCTTCTCTCCTCGGTTGTGTGCCGTTCCGGGGCTCAGCGCGGGCGCTGCATGGCGGCCACGAAGCGGGCAATGGCGCTCGTGGGCGCGAGCCTGCAGACCAGCACGCTGAACCGGTCGATCCAGCGCGGAACGACCATGCGCTTTCCGGCCTTGAAGCCGCGCCAGCCCGCCTCCGCGGTGGCCGCGGCGTTCGTCCGCGGCATCAGCTTCATCAGCGGGGTTTGCCCGACCGAGCAGCGCTCGAAGAATGCGGTGCGTACCACGCCGGGAGCGAGGCAGGTCACGGTGACGCCGCTGCCGGCGACCTCGGCGGCGAGCGCGGCGGAGAACGAGTTCACGTAGGCCTTCGAGGCGTAATAGGCGGCCATGTTCGGTCCCGCGGCGTAGCCGGTGATCGAGCCGAGATTGAGGACCCCGCCGCGTCCGCGCGCGATCATGCCGGGGAGAAAGCGCAAGGTGAGATCGGTGAGCGCGCGGATGTTGACGTCGAGAAGGCTCAGTTGCTCGCCGCGTGCCGCCTGCGCCGCCGGCCCGAATACGCCGAAGCCGGCGCTGTTCACGAGCACATCGCAATAGAGGCTGCGCGCGGCGAGCGCCTGCTCGATGGCGTCGAGGGCGTCGGGCG
>JBAUOM010000516.1:0-10075 GCA_049579765.1 Xanthobacteraceae bacterium | reverse complement strand
CCCCGCCCGCCAGGCACTACGACCTGGCTGCGAGGAGCATCGCTGCACGGATCCGGAGGCAATGCCGGAGATGGAAGCGCGGCCCCCGGCCGAAAATCGCCACGGTGGAGCGCCGGAGAGGCGAGCGTCCCGCCGCCGCGGGACGCGCCGCGTCTCACAAGCGCGGCCGTCGCGCCCGACAGCGCGACAAATGAAATAGTGCGCCTTTTCGGCGCTCCGCCCGCCCCTCGATCGGGGTCGGATGGAAAGAGGAAAACAAGAACCCGGGCGTAGCAACGCGCCGCGGGAACGAAGAAGACTGCGTTGTTTGAAATCGTGAAAGGGGGGTGGGCGGACGGCTCGCCGTACGCCCATTGCGTCCACCCCGCGCAGTCGCTACATCGGCAACGATGTCGAGATTGCCGGGGCGGTCAGCCATGCGCGCGGAAGTGCAGAATATCGTCGACGAGATCAAGCAGTCGGTCGGGCTGCTGAGGAGGCATCTTTGACTTCGACAAGGCGCGCGCGCGCCTTGCCGAGCTCAACAGCCAGGCGGAAGATCCCGCGCTCTGGAACGATCAGCAGCGCGCGCAGAAGCTGATGCAGGAGCGCACCGCGCTCGAGGATCAGCTCACCGCCATCGGCCGCATCGAGCAGGAGCTCGACGACCAGCTCACCATGATCGAGCTGGGCGAAGCCGAGAAGGACCGCAAGGCGGTCAGCGACGCCGAAGACTCGCTCAGGAAGCTCAAGGGCGAGGTGGCGCGGCGCGAGCTCGAGGCGCTGCTCTCGGGCGAGGCCGATGCCAACGATTCCTACCTTGAGGTCCATGCCGGCGCCGGCGGCACCGAAAGCCAGGACTGGGCGAACATGCTGCTGCGCATGTATACGCGCTGGGCCGAGCAGCACGGCTTCAAGATCGACTGGATCGAGGAGACCGAGGGCGAAGAGGCCGGGATCAAGTCGGCGACCGTCCAGATCAAGGGCCGCAACGCCTTCGGCTGGCTCAAGACCGAGAATGGCGTGCACCGGCTGGTGCGGATCTCGCCGTTCGATTCGAACGCCCGCCGCCACACGTCGTTTGCGAGCGTCAATGTCTATCCGGTGGTCGACGATCGCATCCGGATCGACATCAAGGAGGCGGATGTGCGCGTCGACACCATGCGCGCCGGCGGAGCCGGCGGCCAGCATGTGAACAAGACCGAATCGGCGATCCGGCTCACGCACATCCCGACCAATATCGCGGTGGTGTGCCAGAACGACCGTTCGCAGCATCGCAACCGGGCGCAGGCCTGGCAGATGCTGCGCGCGCGGCTCTACGAGCGCGAGCTCAAGCGGCGCGAGGAGAAGGCCGCGGCCGAGCAGGCCGCCAAGACCGACATCGGCTGGGGCCACCAGATCCGCTCCTACGTGCTGCAGCCCTATCAGATGGTGAAGGATCTGCGCACCGGCGTGCAGACCTCCAACACCGGCGCCGTGCTCGACGGCGACCTCGACCCGTTCATGGAGGCGGCCTTGGCCCAAAAGGCGTTCGGCACCGGACCCAAGGAGGTCGAGGACGTGGAATGAGCCGCCGCCTGGATTATCCGGTGCTGATCGAGCGCTCGCGGCCGAGGACGGCGGCGGCTTCCTAGCGACCTGTGGGCTTGCCGGGTTGCATGTCGGATGGCGGGACGCCGGAAGAGGCGCTTGCCAATGTGCGCGACGCCATCGGCGCCTGGATCGAAGAAGCGCGTACGCTCGGACGGTTGGTGCCGAAACCTTCCCGTCGGCACCTGGCAGCGGAGTAGCGGTGCAAGCGCGGGTCAAGGTGACTTGCGCGCGGAGGCTCTCGCGCTCGCAACCTTACAGGCTGCCGGCGAGCCGTTCTCCCGCGCGCAAGAATTTCTGCGGGTCGACCGCCTCGCTCCGCAGGCGCGTCTCGTAGTGCAGGTGCGGGCCGGTCGAGCGCCCGGTCGAGCCGATCCGGCCGATGATCTGCCCGCTCCGGATCGACTGGCCGACATGCACCTCGATCGACGACAGGTGACCGTAGCGCGTCGTCAGGCCGTGGCCGTGGTCGATGTCGACCATGCGGCCGTAGCCGCCGCTGCGACCCGCCGCGCTGACCGTGCCGTCGGCGGTGGCACGCACCGGATCCCCGGTGTCGCCGTGGAGGTCGAGCCCGGTATGCATGGCCGGCGCGCCGGTGAACGGGTCGGCGCGGACGCCGAAGCCGGACATCAGCTCGATCTCGCCGTCGACCGGCCGGCGCACGGGAATGCTGCCCAGCGAGCGCGTGAAGCGGGCAATCTGGCCACGCGCGAGCTTGATGCGCTGAACCTGCTGCTCGAAGCTGATCGAGCCCTTGAGGAGCGGCGCGGGAACGAAGGGACCGCCCATGGCGACCGCAGTGCTGGCGGGGAGGGCCTTGCCGACGCCGAGCTCCGACAGCACGCCGCTGATGCGCCGCGCCTTCGCGTCGTAGGTGTCGGCGAGCGAATTGACCGTCGCCGTCTGGTCCCGCTCGACCCGATCGAGCGAGGCCTGCAGGCGCGCGATGGCGCCGGCGACGCCGCCAGCGGCGGCGACGAACTTGCTCGTGCCCGGATCGGTCGGCGGGCTGCGGCCGGGCAGCAGGAAGGCGCCCTTGTCCTTGACCAGGGAGCCTTTGAGCGGAGCCGCCCGCGGCTCGCCCGCCGCGCCATTGCGCCCGGGATGCCTGATCGAGCTGGTGATGTCGCCCAGGCTGCCGAGCGAGCTGGCGCGTGATTCCAACGCCGACTGCCGGCGGAGAATCTGGTCGAGCTTTTGCTCGTATTGCTCCTGGTCCAGCAACTGGCGGCCCGAAATGCGGTCGATCCGGGCGCGCAGCTCCGCGATGCGATCTTCGTAGCCGAATTGCACGTTCGCTTGCCGTGCGATCAACCGCGTGAGCACGTCCTCGTGGAAGGCGAAGTAGGTGGCGGTCATGATGCTCCAGACCGCCATGATCACCAGCGTGCCGACCACGATCCAGAACGCGATCGGCCCCAGGCGCAGCCGATGCCCGGCATGGACCAGCGTATAGCCCGCCATCCGTCGCCCGCTGCCGGCGTGATGCGTCTCGCCGGCATGGCCGCAGTGATGATGGTGGTGATATCGTGTCGACGAGCGTCGAGGCATTCACGCGTCCCCGCCGGTCCCCTACGTGACGTGACCTTACGCCGGCGCTAACTCGCGGCAATTCGTGTGGGAGACGGTTAATTTTCCGCAAATCGTGCGTCCGGCAATCGCCGCGTCGGCGCGCAGCCGATTCGCGTCAGCCTCGGTTCTTCGCTTGCCAAGTCAGCTCGGCAGGGCTTTCGCCGCCGCCAGCACCTCGGCGGCGTGGCCGTCGACCTTGACCTTCGGCCAAATGCGGGCGATCTGCCCGTCCGCACCGATCAGGAACGTGGCCCGGGTAATCCCCATGAAAGTCCTGCCGTACATCGATTTTTTTCCCCAGACGCCGTAGGCCTCGAGCATCTTGTGGGTTTCGTCGGAAAGCAGGGCGATCGCGAGATGGTGCTTCTTGCTGAACTTGTCCTGCGCCTCCACGGAATCGGCGGACACCCCCAGAATGTCCGCGCCCGCTTTCTCGAAAGCGGCACGAAGCCGTGAAAAATCAATGGCTTCGCGGGTGCAGCCAGGGGTATCGGCCTTGGGGTAGAAGTAGACGACCAGCTTGCGGCCTTTGAAGTCGGCGAGCGACACGATGCCGCCGCCGTCGCGACGCAGCTTGAACGCCGGGGCCTTCGACCCCACCGCCAGTTCCGTGGGCATGCGCCTTCCTTTCGTCCCTTTTTCGAGGTCAATGAAGCACGTAGACGATACGCCGGGCGATGCTGCCAGGTCGATCGTTGGGCCGGGGAAACTTGTCGGCTGCGGCAAGGGGGGGCCGGTTCGCCACGGGGCGTGTTTCGGACGCGGGCGTCGCTTCGAAAAACGCGTGTTCGAAAAACGCGTGGCGGAATCGGTGGTCGAGGGGACGCCAAGTCGGGTATGGCGGTTTACCAATCCTGTTCAAGTCTCGAAGCGCTCCGAAAGCTGGAGGCGCGCCTCAATCTCCATTTGTGCGGGCATGACGCCGTCGAGCAAAGCGACGACGAGGCCCATGACGCTTCCGCGTCGGTCGCCTGGACGTCGCGTGCCGCCGCCTGCCTCGGCCGGCGGCTGCGGCTGAGCCTGTCCCCGCGCCTGCGCAAAGTCGCCTGTCTCGGCGGCGGGCTGGCCGCCGTCGTACTGCTCGCGGTCGCCGCCCTCGGCTGGCGCCTGTCGAGTGGTCCGATCGAGCTCGACATCGCCACCCCGTGGCTGACCGCGGCGATCAGGGAAAATCTCAGCGCCGGCCACGAGGTCGAGATCGGCGGCACGCAGCTCGAGCGCGATGCCGCCGGCCGCATCTCGTTACGCATTCGCGACATCGTCGTGCGCGACGCGGACGGGACGGTGGTGGCGAGCGCGCCGAAGGCGGAAGTCGGCATCTCCGGCTGGGGCTTGTTCGCCGGACGCATTCACGCCGAACGATTGAGCTTGGTCGGCGCCGAGATGGCGGTGCGAATCGAGTCGGATAGCCAAGTCACGGTTTTTGCCGGCGGCAACAAGCGTCCATTCGTCACCGCTTCGACGGCATCTGTCGCAGCCGCGTCCTCGCCGGCGAGGATCGGGGGTAACACGGCGAACACCCAGAGCACCCCGGCCGAGTCGGACACGCCTGCGCCCTCGAGCGTCCGCAACGGCGTGCCGGATCTCGCCGCGATGCTCGCTTGGATCGAGAGCCTCGACGCCGGCGGCTTGGACGGCCGCGACCTCACCGAGATCGGACTGAAGGGCGGCAACCTCACGGTCGACGATCAGCGCAATGGCAAGCAGTGGACGTTCACCAATATCGATCTCAGCGTAACGCGCCCCAGAGGCGGCGGCATCGCCGTTGCGCTGGGTTCGGAAAGTAGCGAGCGGCCTTGGCAGATGCGCGCGACGATGACCCCGAGCCAGGAGGGCCGGCGCATCATCGACGTCGAGACGCAACGCGTTCCGGCCAAGGACCTCATGCTCGCCATGCGCGTGGGCGAGGGCCTGTACGAGCCGGATTTGCTTTTGTCGGCGCGCATCCGCGCCGATATCGGCCCCGACGGCATTCCTCACATGCTCAACGGCCGCGTGCTGGCGGAGAAGGGTGTGATCGTCGATCTCGACGACCCGCTCGTGCGCGTCCCTATCGATCGCGCCGAAATCACCCTCGACTGGGACGCGTCGCGTCAGGCGCTGGTGATGCCCTTCCAATTGTCGTCCGGCGGCAATCGCATGACGCTGTTCGCCCAGTTCGACGCGCCGCGCGAAGGCAGCAGCGCCTGGGGACTGCGAGTCTCCGGCGGAACCGTCGTGCTGGGCTCCGCCGCGCCGGCCGACGCCGATCCGCTCATCCTCGACCGCATCATGTTGCGGATGCGCCTCGACCCCGGCAAGCGGCGCATCGATCTCGAACCGAGCGAGGTCGGCAACGCGCATCTCGGGGTGGCGCTGACCGGCAGCATCGTTTTTTCGGACGACGACGCGCAACTGGCGCTCGGCATCGCCGGAACGCGCATGTCGGTGACGGCGATGAAGCGGCTTTGGCCGGTGACCGTTGCACCCAAGGTGCGCGCCTGGGTCCAAGAGCACGTCGAGGCGGGCACGGTCGAACGGCTGGACATCTCGACCAACGCGCCGTGGTCGACGCTGCGGTCGAGCGGCCCGCCCGTTCCGGATGACGGGCTGCTGATCCAGATTGCCGGGAACGGCGCTGAAATTCGGCCGGTGGAGGGCCTGCCGGCCATCCGCGACGCCGACGTCAATGTCCGCGTCTCCGGCCGCACCGCGGTGATCAATGTCGGCCGCGGCAATGTCGAGGTATCGCCGGGGCGAAAGCTCTCGATCACCAATGGCGTGTTCGAGGTGCCCGACACTTTTCCCAAGGGGCCGCCGGCAAAGGCGCGCTTCCGCCTCGACGGATCGGTTCCGGCGGCCGCGGAATTCCTGGGGTTGGAACGGCTGCGCGAATATTCCGGCGCCCCGCTGGATCCGGCTACCAGTCGCGGAACGCTCAGCGCCCAGGTGGCGCTCGCGCTTCCGCTCAAGGAGGATCTCGCGCCTGGATCGTCGCTCTACACGATCAACGTGGACATCTCCAACTTCGCCGCCGAACGCATGGTGATGGGCCAGAAGGTGGAGGCGGCGCTGCTCAAGGTGAGCGCCAACAACCAAGGCCAATGGATCCGGGGCGACGTCAAGATCAACGGCGTCGCCGCCGCGCTCGACTACCGCAAGCCGCGCGAAGGCGATGCCGACGTGCGCATCCAGGCCACCCTCGATGAGGGCGCGCGCAGCAAATTCGGTTTCAATCTCGGCAGCTCGCTCACCGGCCCGGTGCCGATCAAGCTCAACGGCCGCGTCCCCTCGGAAGAGGGCGACGGGCATTTTGCAATCGAGGCCGACCTCACTCAGGCCAAGGTCGACAACCTGCTACCCGGTTGGTCGAAGGCGCAAGGCCGGCCCGGTCGCGCGACGTTCACGCTCGTGAACAAACCCGCGTCGTGCCGGATTGAGGATTTGGTCATCGAAGGCTCCGGCGCTTCGGTCAAGGGCACGGTCGAGGTCGATTCCGCGGGCGAGGTCATGTCGGCGAGTTTTCCCGTCTTCAGCCTCTCGGACGGCGACAAGAGCACGCTCAAGGCCGAGCGCAGCGCCGACGGCACGCTGCGCGTGACCATGCGTGGCGAGGTCTTCGACGGCCGCGGCTTCGTGAAATCGACGATGACCGGGCCCGCCAGCAGCAAACCCAAGCCCGACAAGGATATCGATCTCGACGTCAAGATCGGCACCGTCGCCGGCTTTCACGGCGAGACGCTGCGTGGCCTCGATCTGCGGGTGTCGCGCCGCGCGGGCGTCGTCACGAGCCTGGCGCTGAACGCCAAGCTCGGCCGCAACGCGCCGCTGGTCGGGGACGTGCGTGGACGCGGCAGCAATGGCCGCCAGGTCATTTTCATCGAAACCAGCGACGCCGGGGCCTTTTTCCGCTTCAACGACATCTACCCCAAGATCGTGGGCGGCGAGATGTGGTTTGCGCTCGATCCGCACAGCACCGATCTGGCGCCACAGGAAGGCATCCTCAACATTCGCGACTTCACCGTGCGCGGCGAGGCGGCGCTCGATCGCGTCGCCGCCCCCCCGCAGCAGCCGGGCGGGGCGTCACCGGGCGTCGAGTTCTCGCGCCTGCGGGTGGACTTCACCCGTTCGCTCGGCCGCTTCACCGTGCGTGACGGCCTCCTGAAAGGCCCCGCGATTGGCGGCACGGTCGACGGCTATATCGACTACCATCGTGATGACGTGCGCATGCGCGGGACCTTCGTGCCGCTCTACGGCCTCAACAACATGTTCGGGCAAATTCCGATCGTGGGCTTGTTCCTCGGGGGCAGCAACGAGGGCTTGCTCGGCGTGACCTATGAAGTGGTGGGGCCGCCGAGCGCACCGGTCCTGCGGGTCAATCCGATCTCGGCGGTAGCGCCCGGCCTGTTGCGCAAGTTCTTCGAGTTCCCGAGCGGCAACCCCGCGATGGCGCCGCAGAGCTACGCCGATCCCAGACCGATGTCGGATATCCCCTAACCGACGACGGCTCACACCGGCTTCAACAGCACGTGCCGCTTCCTGCCGAGCGAGAGCTTGATGACGCCCTCGGGCGTAAGCTGGCGCGGCGTGAGCACCATCTTCTCGTCGGTGACCGTTTCGTCGTTCACCTTGAGCCCCCCGCCTTTGATGTGCCGGCGCGCCTCGCCGTTCGACGAGGCCAAGCCGACCTCCACATTGGCGGCGAGCACGCCGAGACCGGCTTCGAGCCGCGCGCGCGGGATCTCGACCGTCGGCAGCGTTTCGGCGAGCGCCCCTTCCTCGAAGGTGCGCCGCGCGGTTTCGGCGGCTTGCTCGGCGGCCTCGCGCCCGTGCAGGAGCGCGGTTGCCTCGGTGGCGAGAATCTTCTTCGCTTCGTTGAGCTCCTGGCCTTTGACCGCGGCGAGCCGTCCGATCTCGTCGAGCGGCAATTCGGTGAACAGCTTGAGCAGACGGCCGACGTCGCCGTCCTCGCAATTGCGCCAGAACTGCCAATATTCGTAAGGGCTCATCATGTCGGCGTTGAGCCAGACCGCGCCGGTCTCGGTCTTGCCCATCTTGGCGCCGGAGGATGTGGTCAGGAGCGGCGTGGTCAGCGCGAACAGCTCGGCGTTGCGCAGCCGGCGGCCGAGGTCGATGCCGTTGACGATGTTGCCCCACTGGTCCGATCCGCCCATCTGCAGGATGCAGTCGTGGCGCTGGTAGAGCTCGACGAAATCGTAGGCCTGCAGGATCATGTAGTTGAATTCGAGAAAGGTCAGCGGCTGCTCGCGGTCCAAGCGAAGCTTGACCGAATCGAAGGTCAACATCTTGTTGATGGTGAAATGGCGACCGACCTCGCGCAGGAAGGGGATGTAATGCAGCCGGTCGAGCCACTCGGCATTGTCGGCCATCACGGCGCCGGCCTCGAAATCGAGAAAGCGCGCGAACACGCTGCGGATCGAGGCGATATTGGTGTCGATCTGAGCGCCGGTAAGCAGCGTGCGGCTGCTGTCCTTGCCGGAGGGATCGCCGATCTTGCTGGTGCCGCCGCCCATCAGCGCGATCGGCTTATGCCCGGTTTTCTGCAGCCACCGCAGCATCATGATGGTCAGGAGATTGCCGATATGCAGGCTCGGCGCGGTGGCATCGAAGCCGACATAGGCGGTGATCGGTCCCGCGGCCGCCCTGGCGTCGAGGCCGTCGGCGTCGGAAACTTGGTGGATGAATCCGCGTTCCGCGAGGACCCGCAGGAAATCGGACTTGTAGGCGCTCATGTCTTTCCGCCTGTTGGTGTCGCCTGTTTTGGCCCGGTGGTGTAACAGGTCCGGCGAGGGTTTCAACCAAGGGACAACTTCATGGCGCGCGCCACTGCCATCGGCCTGATGAGCGGCACCTCCTACGACGGAGTGGACGTAGCGCTCATCGAGACCGACGGCGAGGATATCGGCCGTCTCGGCCCGACCGGTTATCGGCCCTACAGCGATCAGGAGCGAGACGTGCTGCGGCGGGCGATGGCGGTCGCCGCCAATCTCCCGCGGCGCACCGACCGGCCCAGGCTGCTCGCCGAGGCCGAGGAGCTCGTCACCGACATGCACGCCGAGGCGGTCGAAGCCTTCCTCGCAGCGAACGGAATGGCGCCCGGCGCCGTGACGGTCGTGGGCTTCCACGGCCAGACCGTCGTGCACCGGCCCGAGCGCGGGTTCACCGTGCAGCTCGGCAACGGGCCCGCGCTCGCGGCCCGGCTCGGCATCCCCGTGGTCTACGACTTCCGTGGCGCGGACGTCGCCGCGGGCGGGCAGGGCGCGCCGGTCGTGCCGGTGTTTCATCGCGCCATGGTGCGCTTGCTGCGGCGCGCGCACCCCGTCGCCGTGCTCAATCTCGGCGGCGTCGCCAACTTGACCGTCATCGACGACACGGCCGACCTCGTTGCCTTCGACACCGGGCCGGGCAACGCGCTGATCGACGATTTCGTGCGGATGCGGACAGGGCAGCCGCGGGACGACGAGGGACGCGCCGCAGCGGCGGGAAAGATCGACGAGGCCGCGGTGGCGCGCGTGCTGGCGCATCCGTTCTTCGCCAGGCGACCACCCAAGTCGCTCGATCGCAATGCCTTTCGCCAGTGGGTGGCGGAGGAGGGCCGGCTCGTCGGCAAGAGCACCGAGGACGGCGCTGCGACGCTCACGGCGATCACGGCGGCGGCGGTGGCGCACGCGCGCACGGTCCTGCCGCATCCGCCGGCGAGCTGGATCCTCGCCGGCGGCGGTACGCGCAATCCGACCTTGATGCGCATGTTGGCCGAGCGCCTCGGTCCGGCCAGCGTCGAGACCGCGGCTGCGGTCGGGTGGTCGGCCGATGCGCTCGAGGCGCAGGCCTTCGCCTTTCTCGCGGTCCGTTCCCTCAAGGGGCTGCCGCTGACTTTTCCCACTACTACCGGCGTGCCGCGTCCGCTCACCGGCGGCGTGCTGGCGCGCTA
>JBAUOM010000515.1:0-1760 GCA_049579765.1 Xanthobacteraceae bacterium | reverse complement strand
CCACACCAAGGCCGACTGGCAATTCACCACCAAAACTGCTCGCATCAAACTTAAGCATTTATACCCTGCAATCTGATTGAATCAGGCGACTAGTGTCCTTCGATTCCGAAGTTCGCAAACGAGGGCGCCGCTTAATGATGCGAACTTCGGAATCGGGACACTAGCGCCAACAAGCAACAGGGAGAACCGCGATGTCGGAGCGAGGGCTCGGCCAAGACGGCCCGCAACGCCTGCCCGCGCGGGAGGCGTCGCGCAGACGGAAGGCCGCGCGCAGGTCGCTCGACATCGGCGTTCTCGACGGTCACCTCGGCTATCTCATCAGACGCCTGCAGGTTTGGGTGTTCCAGGATTTCATCCGCACGCTCGCGCCGATCGACATCCGTCCGGCGCAATATTCGGTCCTGGTCGTCATCGCCGCCAATCCCGGGCTGTCGCAGTCCGATCTCGCCGACCGGCTCGGCATCGAGCGCGCGCGGCTGGTGCGCCTGCTGGACCGGTTGGAACGGCGCGGATTGACCCGACGCCTGGCGTCCCGCACCGACCGGCGCTCGCATGCCCTGCATCTCACCGCCGCTGGCAGACGAACCCTGAAGCAGGCCAAACTGCTCGCGGCGCAGCATGAAACGCAGCTGATCGAGAGGCTCGGGAGCGAACGGCGGCGACTGCTGATGCAGGCCCTGAGACATTTCGATCGCTGACGCACGCGCTTCGCGTTCCCGCGGCGGCGAGCGGGATTTCGCCGGACCTTTGCGCTACGATGGCGCGGCCCATTTCGGGCAGGCGGGCGGGCGGGCTCGCACTCGCAGCGCGGAGGCATTCATGGAAGCAGCACCTGTGCTCGTCGAGCGGCGTCCCGGCTATCGCGTCGTCACGCTCAACCGGCCGGACCGGCTCAACGCCTTCAACGAGGCGATGCATGAGGCGCTCAAGCGCGCGCTCGTCGACGCCGAGGAGGACGACGATTGCCGCGCGCTGCTGCTGACGGGCGCGGGCCGCGCCTTCTGCTCCGGGCAGGACCTGCACGACCGCATTTCCAAGGACGGCAAGGCGACCGTGCTCGGAAGTTCGCTGGACACCTATTACAATCCGCTGGTGCGCAAGCTGCGCACGTTGCGGTTCCCGGTCGTCGCCGCCGTCAACGGCGTCGCCGCCGGCGCCGGCGCCAACATCGCGCTCGCCTGCGACATCGTGCTGGCGGCGCGCTCGGCGACTTTCGTCCAGGCGTTCGCCAGGATCGGCCTCGTGCCCGATTCCGGCGGCACCTGGGTCTTGCCGCGGCTGGTCGGCCCCGCACGCGCCCGCGGGCTCGCGCTCACCGCCGAGGCGCTCCCGGCCGACAAGGCCGAGGCCTGGGGCCTGATCTGGCGGATGGTCGAGGACCTCGAATTGATGGCGGAGGCACACAGGCTGTGCGTCCACTTCAGCGAGGCGCCGACCGTGGCGCTCGGCCTGATCAAGCGCGTGCTCGACGAATCCTGGAGCAACGACCTCGACACCCAGCTCGAGCTCGAACGCGAGACCCAGCGCGAGGCCAGCCTCACACCCGATTACGCCGAGGGGGTGCGCGCGTTCCTGGAGAAACGGCAGCCGGCGTTCAGCGGCCGCCGCACCGGCTAGTGTCCCGATTCCGAAGTTCGCATCATTGAAGCGGTACCCTCGTTTGCGAATTTCGGAATCGAAGGACACTAGCAACTTATTGATCTAGTGGGGCTTTGGTTCAGAAGTCCGCATTTCAGACTCTCCGCGAGAATGATGCGGAC
>JBAUOM010000514.1:0-2593 GCA_049579765.1 Xanthobacteraceae bacterium | reverse complement strand
CCGCGAAGCGGCGAACCCGGAATCCATAGCCACTGCCGGCGATTATGGATTCCGGGCTCCCTCGCTGTGCTCGGGCCCCGGAATGACGACCGAGATTAGTGCAATTCGATCGGGACCCGCTTTAGTGCTTTGGTTCAGAAGTCCGCGTTCGGACCCGCCGCGAGAACGATGCGGACTTCTGAACCGCCACACTAGAGCGCATCGCGTTGAAATGGAATCAGCGCAAGGCACAAAACTTGCCATGCGCGCGGCACCGTTCTGCATCAATGCGGATCGCTGCGCCCCTTTGGACGCTCGACCCGAAATCGGGCTCGTGCCAGTTTCGCCCCCATGACGCATCGTCCTCCCGCCGACACTCATCGTCCTCCCGTCGACCCCTCCGCCATCCTGTTCAGGGGCGCGGGCACCTGGGATGCCATCGCCATCGCGGTCGCAGGGATGGCTCCCACCATGGCCATGAACCTGAACCCGCAGGAGCCGGCCGAGCACGTCGGCCGGGTGGTTGCGCTGGTCTTCGCGTTGTCCACCTTGGTCGTGCTGCTGGTGGCGTGGTGCTTTGCGCGCTTGGCCAGCGCGCATCCCAATGCCGGCTCCGCCTACGGGTTCGTGGCGGCGATTCTGGGTCCGCGCGCCGGATTGGTTGCGGGATGGATGCTGCTCGGAACCTATCTTTGCTTTGCCGTCGTCGGCCTCGGTGCCTTCGGCCTCTTCGGCGCCAATCTCCTGCAGCGCCTCGGCCTGTGGCCCGAGGCGTCGAGCTTCATTCTGACGCTGGTGGCCGCCTTGGTGGTGGCGCCGCTGAGCATCATTCCCACGCGCCGCGCCGGCCTGGTGCTGATCATCCTCGAAGGCGTAGCCATCGCCGCCATGCTGCTGCTCGCCTGCGCCGTGCTGGTCCTGGTCGTTCAGGGGCACGGGCCGCAGGGCGACCCGCCACTGCGGGATCTCTTCGTTCCGACCGAGGGCGTGGGAGCCGCGTCCATCGCCATGGGACTTTCGTTCGGGCTTCTTTCCTTCGCCGGCTTCGAGCAGGTCGCGACCCTGGGCGAGGAAGTCGAAAAATCCAGGTTCACCATCCCGCGGGTCTTGATCGGGACCGTGCTCGGCGCCGGGGTGGTTTTCACGCTCGTGACCGCGGCCGAGACGCTGGGATTCGGCACGAATGCGGCCGGGGTCGCCCGCTTCACCGCCTCCACGTCGCTGCTGGCGGACCTTTCGGCGCGCTATTTCGGAGGCTGGTCGGGAGACCTCTTCGACGCACTGGCCATCAGCTCCGCCCTGGGCGGCGCATTGGCCTCGATCGTGGCGTCCTCGCGCATCCTTTTTGCGCTTTGCCGGGATCTCGCGCCGTCGAGCCCGCTGGGGCGGATTTCCGAGGCGAGCGGGACTCCCCGCAACGCCGCCGTCTGTGTCCTGCTTGCAGCGATCATCGCATACGCGGCGATGCGCGTCGTCTTTCATGCGTCGGGATCGGACGCGTTCTTCTGGGCTTCCACGCTCGGAGCGCTCGCCCTGCTGGTTGCCTACCTGCTCGTGGTCGCGAGCGCGGCCGGCGCTCTCATCAGTTCGTCGGGGCGGGAACGGCGATGGCTGCTGCTCATTCCCTCGCTTGCGGCCTTGGCGATCGCCTACACCCTGTGGGTGAACGTCTACCCGCCCCAGCCCGGCGCCTATCGCGCGATCCCCTGGATCGTCCTCGCCTGGTGTTGCGCACCCGTTATCGCAACGCTGCTCCATCCGCGGCTCGTCGATCTCGTCATGTCCGGTTTCGTGGCCGCGAGCCCCCCGACGACGCGCGACTGACCTCGGGCCGTTCGCTTGATGGCCGCGAGGAGATTTCTTCTGGTCGCCGGAGCCGAGCTCACCGGCTCGTCCAGATGAGCACCGCGCCGGATGCCAACAGCAGCGCCATGACGATCTGCTGGAAGTTGCGATCACCGAGCCGCCGGTAGACGGCAGAACCGACCCAGGCGCCGCCGATCGTGCCGGGCAGCGCTGCGGCCGTTGCCCAGGCGACTTGCGGGGTCAGGAGACCCCAAAGCGCGTGGGAGATGAGGGCAACGGAAAGGATCGATATGTTGAAGGTTTGCAGGACGCTTCGGCGTTGCTCCTTGCTCCACCCGCGGATGTCGGTCCACACGATGGGAAGCACGCCGGAGAAGCCGGTCAGCCCGCCGAGAAGGCCGCCACCGAAACCCACCGCGCCGTCGGCGACCCGCCCTCCGAATGGGTTGCGCATCTGCACCTTTCTGGCCAGCACGTAGCTCGAATAGACGACAAGGAAGATCCCGACCCCGAGCTTGAACAGTCTCGGGTCGATCTGGGGTAACAGCCACGTGCCGATCGGGACGGCGAAGAGCCCGGGGACGACGAAAGGCAGCACGCGCCTCCATTCGATCGCGCCCCAAATCATCGGCAGCGTCTGAACCTGCGAAACGACGGAGCAGATGATCACCAATGAAGCGGCGACGGGCGGCGAAATCGCATACAGCCACAGTCCCATTGCGGTGATCCCGGTGCCGAAACCGGTGAGACCGTTCACGATGCCGCCGGCCAACGCGCCCAGAAGAACGAGGCCGATCTGATCCAGGCC
>JBAUOM010000513.1:0-3011 GCA_049579765.1 Xanthobacteraceae bacterium | reverse complement strand
CGCAAACAAGGGGGGCCGCAGAAGATGCGAACATCGGAATCGAGACATTGGCTGGGGGCGCGCTCCAGGGAGGCAAGAATGAAACACAGCACGGATCGGATTCTCACCACCCACGCCGGAAGCCTGTCGCGGCCGGCGGACCTCATCGCATTGAACCGGGCGCGTGCGCAGGGGGAAAAGGTGGACGACGACGCGTATGCGCGCTGCCTCGCCGCGGCGGTCACGGGAGTGGTGCGCAAGCAGCGCGAGCTCGGCGTCGACATCCCCGACGACGGCGAGTTCGGCAAGCCGATGGCCGCCAACTACGATTACGGGGTGTGGTGGAACTACGCCTTCGCGCGCATGGCGGGATTCGTTCCTGCCGACTCGGTTCCGGAATCCGGGCACAAGAAATCGAGCGTGGCCGAGCTTGCGCTGACCACGATCGGCAAGCGTCGCGACTGGCAGAAATTCAGCGAGTTCTATCAGGACCCGGAATCGAGCGGCACGCTGCTCGGGAGCGCGGCCCGGCGACCCACGCGGCGGCCGGTCTGCACGGCACCGATCAAGTATGTCGGCCATGCCGCGATCGCGGCCGACATCGCCAATCTGAAGCAGGCGATGGCGGCCGGCGGCGTCGAGGAAGGCTTCATGTGCTCGATCGGGCCCGGGAGCTTCGCTCGCGGCGAGGATCTTCACTACAAGACCGAGGAGGAATTCGTCTTCGCGGCGGCGGAGGCGATGCGGGAGGAGTACAAGGCGATCGTCGACGCCGGCATCGTGCTGCAGATCGACGATCCGAGCCTGCCGGACAACTGGGACATGGTCGATCCCGAGCCGCCGCTGCAGGAGTTCAAGAAATTCGAGCGCGTCCGTATCGAGGCGCTGAACCACGCGCTGCGGGGCCTGCCGCAGGACCGCATCCGCTATCACATCTGCTGGGGGAGCTGGCACGGCCCGCACACCACCGACATTCCGTTGCAGGACATCGTCGACCTCGTGCTGAGCGTCGACGCGGGCGCCTATTCGGTTGAGGCGGGGAACGTGCGCCACGAGCATGAATGGCGTGTATGGCAGGACGTCGAACTGCCGGACGGCAAGCTGCTCATTCCCGGCGTCGTCAGCCATGCCACCAACATCGTGGAACATCCGCAGGTGGTCGCCGACCGCATCATGCGCTACGCCACGGTGGTAGGCCGGGAGAACGTCATCGCCGGCACGGATTGCGGGCTGGGCGGGCGCATCCATCCGCAGATCGCCTGGGCGAAACTGCAGACGCTGGCCGAAGGCGCGAAGCTCGCGAGCAAGGAACTGTGGAAATAGGCGTTTCTGCATATCTGTGCGCCGGGGCACTGAGATGACGACCAGCACCACCGCATCGAGCCGCACGTCCGTTCCAGTGGACTTCGCGCTGCAAGGCGGCGGCGCCCACGGCGCCTTCACCTGGGGCGTGCTGGACCGGCTGCTGGAGGAACCCTGGCTGCACATCGACGGCATCTCCGGCACCTCGGCGGGGGCGATGAACGCCGCGGTCCTGGTCGACGGCTATGCCGGCAACGGCGCCGAGGGCGCGCGCGCAGCGCTGGAGGATTTCTGGCGTCGCGTGTCGCACGCCGCCTTGTTGAGCCCCCTGCGGCGCACGCCGCTCGACGTTGTGCTGGGCCGTTGGACGCTCGACCACTCGCCCGTCTTCGTCGCCATGGACCTCATGGCGCGCTTGTTCTCGCCCTACGATCTCAGCCCCGGCGGCGCAAATCCGCTGCGCGACATCCTCGCCGAGGCCGTCGACTTCGACCGGCTGGCGCGGGCGTCGATCAAACTCTTCGTCACCGCGACGAACGTGCGCACCGGGCGCGGCCGGGTATTCCGTAACCGCGAGATCACGCCGGACGTGCTGCTCGCATCGGCCTGCCTCCCGACACTTTTCCAGGCCATCGAGATCGACGGCGAGGGCTACTGGGACGGCGGCTATTCCGGCAATCCCACCATCACGCCGCTGGTGCGCGAATGCCAGTCCAAGGACACGATCCTGGTCCAGATCAATCCGGTCGAGCGGCCGAAGTCGCCGCGCTCGGCCCGCGACATTCTCAACCGGCTCAACGAAGTGTCGTTCAATGCCGTGCTGCTGAAAGAGTTGCGCATGATCGCCCTGCTGCGCCAGATCGCGCCGCCCGGAGATTGCGAGAGCGGCAAATGGGCCGAGATGCGGATCCATCGCATCGCCAGCGAGATGATGGTGGAGCTCGGCTATTCTTCGAAGCTGAACGCCGAGTGGGGGTTCCTGTGCATGCTGCGGGACGAAGGCCGCCGCGCCGGTGACGCGTTCCTGAGCGCCCATTGCGACGATCTCGGGCGGCGCTCCACGCTCGATCTCGACGAGTTGCTGGAAGGCGTCTGAGGCGATGGGCCTCGCCGGCATCCTGCTCGGCCTGGCGCTGCTCGTCTGGCTGGCGCTGCGCGGCTGGAGCGTGCTGCTGCTTGCGCCCGCCGCCGCCCTCCTCGCCGCGGCGTTTGCAAGCGAGCCGCTGCTCGCCAGCTGGACGCAGACCTTCATGGCCAGCGCGGCCGCGTTCCTGGCGCAGTTCTTCCCGCTGTTTCTGCTCGGCGCCTTGTTCGGCAAGCTCATGGACGACAGCGGCTCGGTCGCCGCCGTCGCGGATTTCATGACACAGCGGCTGGGCGCGCGCCGCGCGGTGCTGGCGGTGGTCCTGGCCGGCGCGCTGGTGACCTATGGCGGGGTGAGCCTGTTCGTCGCCTTCTTCGTGCTCGTTCCCATGGCGCAGGCGTTGTTCCGGGCGGCGGCCATCCCGCGCCGCTTGATGCCGGCGGCGATCGCGCTCGGCACCTCCACCTTCACCATGTCGGCGCTGCCGGGGACGCCGGCGATCCAGAACGCGATCCCGATGCCGTTCTTCGGCACCACGCCGTTCGCCGCGCCCGGCCTGGGCATCATCGCGTCGGCGATCATGCTCGGGTTCGGCCTGTGGTGGCTCGGCCGGGC
This sequence comes from Xanthobacteraceae bacterium, assembly GCA_049579765.1. GTDB lineage: Bacteria > Pseudomonadota > Alphaproteobacteria > Rhizobiales > Xanthobacteraceae > VAZQ01. Next base: position 31 of record JBAUOM010000513.1, on the reverse strand, counting down.
GGAGGCCGCGGCCCGCCGCTCGGGGGAAGGC
>JBAUOM010000512.1:0-4658 GCA_049579765.1 Xanthobacteraceae bacterium | reverse complement strand
GCGTGACAACAGGTTGAATGGCGCGCCCGAAGAGATTCGAACTCCTGACCCCCAGATTCGTAGTCTGGTGCTCTATCCAGCTGAGCTACGGGCGCGTCTTGCGCAGTGCGCGGGAAATGCTCCCGGGCCAGCGGCAGCCGCCGGGAACGCGCCCCTAGCTATAGGCTTGGGGCGGCGTTGGCAAGTTGGCCGCGCTCACGCCCGCGCGCGCTCGCCGCGCCGGATGTCGAGGTCGACCGCCCGGTCCGGGATGGCGATGCGGAAGGTCGCCCCGATGGTGCCCTCGACCAGGTGGATCTCGCCGCCGTGGGCGCGCACCAGCTCGGCCACGATGGCGAGCCCGAGCCCGACGCTGCCGGTGCGGGTCGAGCCCTGGAAGGCTTCGAACAGATGCGCGCGGGCGCGCTCGGGCAGCCCGGGGCCGGTGTCGGAGACCTCGATCACCACCACCGCCCCCTCGCGCCGGCCGGTGATGCGTACTTGGTCGCGCCCGGGGTCCCTGGCGTCGCGGCCCTCGAGCGCCTGCACCGCGTTGCGCGCGAGGTTGAGCAGGATGCGGAAGAGCTGTTCGGGATCGGCGTCGACCACGAGGTCGCGCTCGACCGCGCTGATCCAGCGCAGCGGCGCGCCCGGATCGAGCCCGAGCGTCTCGCGCACGTCCTCGACCAGCGGCTCGAGCGCGATCGTACGGCGGTCGGGCGGCGGCTCCTGCACGCGGCCGTAGGACAAGGTCGACTGGCAGAAGTCGATGGCGCGCTCGAGCGCGCGCATGAGCTTGGGCGCGAAGCGCTGCACGTGCGGATCGGAAATCTTCGCCAGCCGCTCGGAAAACAATTGCGCCGACGACAGCAGGTTGCGCAGGTCGTGGTTGATCTTGGAGACCGCGAGCCCGAGCGCGGCGAGATGGTTCTTCTGCTGCAGCAGCGTGGCGAGGTCGAGCTGCATGGCGGCGAGCTCGCGCTCGGCGGTGCCGATCTCGTCGCTGCGGTCCGACGCCGCGATGATGCGGGCGGGATTCTCCGGGTCGGCGCGGAACGCCACCATGTTGGCGGTCATGCGCCGCATCGGCCGCACCAGCAGCAGGTGCAGCGCGAGGTAGACCAGCGTGGCGGTGATCGCCGAGATGATCAGCGACAGGATCAGGATGCGGATGGAGAAATCGACCATCGCCTTGCGCAGCGGCGCCTCGTCGAGCACGATCTCGACGAACTCGCCGCCCATCGGCGCGGGGCCCACCACCCGCATGACGTCGCCGTCGGCGCAGCGCAGGGTCTCGAACGCCTCGATGATGGCGCGGTACCAGGACATGTCGCGGGTATCGATGTCCTGATTGATCGTCGGCGGCATGTCGGACGACGCCAGCAGGCGGCGCTGCTGGCCCATCTTCAACGCCACCGCGCGCGCCCCGATGCTGTCCAGGATCTGGCGCGCCACCGCGTCCGGGACCATGCCGCTGGGCGCGGCCTCGAACACCAGCGCGGCGGTGTAGGCGGCCGACAACCGGTCGTGCAGCCAGTTCAGCCGGAAGTTGGCGATCGACGGCACGTAGATCAGCACTTCCGCGATCATCACGAATGACAGCGTCAGCAAAAGCAGCTTGCCCGATAGTCCGAGACGCGGGCGCGCGCGGCTTTCCTTGGCCGCGGCAGCGGGTCGATCGGTCATGCGCATGGATCCTCGCGCCCCGGCTCAGCCGAAGCGACGCAGCAAAGCAATGATGCGCCGCACCCAATTGCTGGTCAAACCGGGTGTGAAATAGGTGATCGCGGCACGTTTTCCAATCTCGGCCAGGGTCGGATAAGGCACTATGATACCAGCCAAGGCCCGGATATTGAGCCGCAGGCCGACCGCCAAGGTCCACGTGGTGATCAGCTCGCCGGCTCCCGCCCCCACGATGGTGGCACCCAGGATGCGGCCCCCCCGGTCGGTCACGACCTTGATATGCCCGACGGTCTCGCCCTCGGCCTGGGCGCGGTCGTTCTCGTGATAGGGCCAGCGCAGCACGCGGATGGCGCGGCCGTGCCCCCTCGCCTCGACCTCGGTGAGACCGACCTGGGCGAGCTCGGGGTCGGTGAAGGTCACGCGCGGAACAAGGCGCTCGTTGAGGCGCACCGGGAGCCGAAACAGCGCGTTCCGGATCACGAGCCCGGCCTGGTAATTCGCGAGATGGGTGAACTGCCCGCGGCCGGCGACGTCGCCGATGGCATAGACACGCCGGTTCGAGGTCTTGAGCCCCCGGTTGACGACGATGCCGTTACGGTCGTGGCGGATGCCGGCGCGCTCGAGGGCGAGACCGTCCACGTTCGGCCGCCGGCCGGCGGCAACGAGAAGATGGCTCGCCTCGAGCGTCTCCTCGCCGTTGCCGGCGCGGAGCGCGAGGCGGATCTGCGAATCCACCGCGTCGACCCGCACCACCGTCACCGGGCTGCGGACCGCGACGCCCTCGCGCGCGAGCGCATCGAGCACGATATCCGCGCATTCGCCGTCCTCGCGCGCGAGCGGCCGCGCTGCTTCCAGCACCGTGACCGCACTGCCGAGCCGGCGGAAAGCCTGGGCGAGCTCGAGGCCGATCGGACCGGCGCCGATGACGACGAGGTGCTTCGGCTGCTCGATGAGATCGAACACCGTCTCGTTGGTGAGGCAGGGCACCGCGTCGAGCCCCGGGATGGGCGGCAGCGACGGCGAGGAGCCGGTCGCGACGACGAAGCGGCGCGCCTTGATCTCGATGGCGTCGCCGACCGTCACGGTCTTGCGATCCCTGAAGCGGGCGACGCCCGCGATCACCCGCACGCCGAGGCCGGTGAAGCGCGCCTTCGAATCGTTGGGTGCGATCGCAGCGATGACGCCCTGCACGCGGCGGTGAACCTCGGCAAAATCGACCTGCACGGTGCCCGCGGCGATGCCGAAGGCGCGCGCCTGCGCCATGGCGCGGGCGTGGTGGCCGGCGGCGATCAGCGATTTCGAGGGCACGCAGCCGGTATTGAGGCACTCGCCGCCCATCTTGCCGCGCTCGACCAGCACGACCGAGACCCCGAAGACGGCGGCGGCGGCGGCGACCGAAAGGCCGCCGGAGCCCGCGCCGATGACGCAGATGTCGGGTGTCAAAGATTCCGTCATGCCTGCCCCGCGTTCGCCGCCGGCGTTGTTGCCTGGAATCGCAAGTCGCCGATACGGGAACACCGACCCGCAGCGAGGGCTCCGTAACCGCGCGGCGATCTCGGTGCGCTCCCTCTTCCCAGAGCGGAGAGGGTTGGGGTGAGGAGGTTCGGATTCATCGAGAGACCTTAACCCCTCATCCACCCCTCTCCCGTCCGAGCTCGGGTTTGCCCGAGTTCGGCACACACAGCTGGCCGAAGTCGGAAACATCCGACTTCGGCTGGGAGAGGAGCCCACGCGAGTTTGCCGACAGCTCATCGGCCGAAATACGAAGCGCGACGCACCTTTCAACGACACTGGGTACTAACCCGACGGACGCGTGAGGCGCGAGCGCGTCCGCAGCCGCTTCACCACCACCGGAATGAGCGCGAGAACGCCGAGCGCCGCGAGCGCGACGAGCAGTTCCGGCGTGGCGGCGGCGTTCAGGTGGAACTCGAGCCGGCAGTCGGCGCGTCCCGCCGCCAGGCAAGATTGATAGGCGGCCTGCTGCGCGACGATCACGCTGTCGAGGCCGGCGCCGACGAAGGCGAAGACGAACGTCGCCGGGACGACGCCGAGCGCGGTCGCCGCCGCGAACGTCGCCAGCCGAACGCCCAGCAGCGCCGAAACGAGGTTGATGACCCAGAACGGAAAGATCGGCACCAGCCGCAGGAACAGCAGGTAATTGAAGGCATCCTCGCGGAAGCCGTTTGCGAGCTTCTCCGCCAGGGGACCTGCCCGGCGCACGAGATGCTCGCCGAGCGCGCTCTTGGCGATGAGGAAGATGCAGACCGCTCCGACCGTGGCGCCCACCATCGCCGCCACGGCGCCGAGCACGGCGCCGAACAGAATTCCCCCGATCACCGTGAGATAGAAGCCGACCGGGAGCGAGAGCGCGACCGCCGCGATGTAAATCGCGACGTAGGCTGCGACCGCCGAGACCTCGTGCACGGCGATGAAGTCCCGCAAGGCTTCGTGGTGGCGGGCCAGCGACTCGAACGAGAGGTGCCGGTGCCCGCCCACGAGCACGATGCCGATCGAGACGGCCGCGATCGCGAGCAGCGGAACGAGCCGCCGCAGCGAAAATTCGCAGCTCCCGGCGTCCGCGGCCGGAGATGGCGGATCCTTGTCGGCGATCATGACGGTACGATCTTAGCCGACCGTAGCCACGAAAAGGGCCGTTTCACCGTCTTTTGACGCCGGCCCCGGCGCTGCGGCGTCCTGCCGACTCCCGCTGCGTCGCATTGACGAGCGAGGGCGCCCTCCCGTATAAGCCGCGGGGTTTTTGACGCGGCGGTCTCTCACTTATTGGGGTTCGGCGGTCGGGGTCGAGAGGCCAGATCGCAGGCGCCGCGTGAGCGAGCCACCGTCGAGACCGATCGGCCAGCGGAGAACACGCCGTGAAGCGGACTTATCAACCGAGCAAGCTGGTGCGCAAGCGCCGCCACGGCTTCCGTGCCCGCATGGCGACCACGGGCGGACGCAAGGTGGTTGCGGCGCGCCGCGCGCGCGGACGCAAGCGG
>JBAUOM010000511.1:0-5485 GCA_049579765.1 Xanthobacteraceae bacterium | reverse complement strand
GCAGCGCGGGCCAAAGCCCCGCGGCCTCTCTCTGCAGCCACCGAACCACGTCGGATGACGATTCGAATCGAGCTTCCTTCATGCCACCTGTGTGCCGGGTCGCACACGTACATGTCAACAAAATCACGCGTCAAATACCCGTAGAAACCCCCGTGTTTCAGCGCTATTTTGCGTTTCGCGACAGAAACTAGACTAGGGCCTGTCTTCAGTTAGGAGGCCTTCGCACAAGAACGGATCAGAATCAAACGCGGAACGCCGTTCTGTAGTGCGACGCGATCCTGCGGGAGGGATTCCCAAATCAGCTGTCGAGTGATTCATGGGAGGTCGGCTCGGAGGAGGGCCGACCCATGCAGCGCTTTGGGTTGCGAGACGACCAATGGGATCGGATCAAGGATTTCTTGCCCGGCCGTGAAGGCCATGTCGGCGGCAATGCGGCGGACAATCGGTTGTTCGTCGAAGCCGTTCTTTACAGATACCGAACGGGAATCCCCTGGCGTGATCTTCCTGCGCGTTTCGGTGACTGGAAGATCGTGCACCAGCGCTTCAGCCGATGGGCGAAAAGCGGCGTTTTCGAGCGCATTTTCAAGCTGTTGGCGAGCGATCACGACAACGAATACATGATGATCGACGCCACCATCGTGCGCGCCCATCAGCACAGTGCCGGCGCGCGAAAAAAAACGGTCCGCAAGCGATCGGCCGATCGCGCGGCGGACTGACCACCAAAATTCACGCACTCGTCGACGCCTTGGGCAATCCCGTGGAGCTGATGCTCACGCCAGGTCAAGCTCATGATCTTGCTTGCGCGGAGCCGCTGATCAACAACGCCGATCCTGACGCTCTGATCGGCGACAAGGCATACGACGCCGATCCATTCGTCGGCACCCTCACCCAGCGCGGAATCACTCCGGTCATCCCGCCCAAGGCCAACCGCAAAACCCCGCGGGAGTGCGATTTTGCGCTCTACTGCGAACGCAACCTCGTCGAACGCTTCTTCAATCAGATCAAGCACTTCCGCGCCATCGCCACCCGCTATGACAAACTCGCCAGAAATTTTCTCGCCGGAGTGCAGTTGGCCGCCACTATGATCCTGCTCAACTGAACACAGGCCCTAGCGCGCGGCGCTTGAACTTGCTTTGCCGGTCTTGCCGTCATTTTCGCAATCTTGCGTGACAGCCCGGCGACCTGTCCGGGCCGCCGCGCGGCACGCGAACTCGAAGAAGACGGCCTCACCTCACTCCGGCTTCAGCCCCGCTTTCGTCGCCACCTCGGTCCAGCGCGCCACCTCCGATTTGAGACGCGCCGCGGTGGCGGCGGAATCGAGGAACATCGGGGTCAGGCCATGGCGACGGAACGCCTCCTGTGCCTCGGGCGTCTCGGCGACCGCGGCAAGCTCCTTTTCCCACCATTGCACGATCGCGGGCGGCAGGTTGGCCGGCCCGAGGAAGCCGAACCAGAGGTCGAAGTCGAGGGTCGGATGGCCGAGCTCGCCGAGCGTCGGGATGTCGGGTGCAAACGGCGAGCGCTTGCTGCCTGCATTCGCCAGGATGCGCAATTTCCCCGCCCGCACGTGGGGCAGCGCCGAACTGATAGGCAGGTAGGTGAGATGGACCTGCCCGGACACGAAGTCGGTGATGGCCTGCGAGGCGCCGCGATAGGGCACGTGCTGCACGTCGAGCCCCAGCTGCTGCTTGAACAGCTCGAAGCCCAATTGCTGCAGGGTGCCGACCCCCGGCGAAGAATAATTGTAGAACCCGGGCTTGGCCTTGATCGCGGCGATCAGCTCGTCGAGCGAGTTGACCGGCATGACCGCCGGATTGATCACCAGGCCGACGCTGCTGGCGGCGAGCGTCGCGATCGGCGTGAAACTGGTCAGCGGATCGTAGCGCAGGTTCTTGATCAGGGCCTTGTGGACCGTGATCGGCGCGCCCGCGGTCACCAGGGTATAGCCGTCGGGCGCGGCGGCGGCGACCATTTCGGTACCCAGGGTGCCGCTGGCGCCCGGCTTGTTGTCGACCAGGACCGGCTGACCGTAGCGCTCCGTGATCCTTTGTCCCGCCGTGCGCGCGATCAGATCGAACGAGGTGCCCGGCGAGAACGGGACCACGATCGTGATGCGGCGCGCGGGGTAGGTCTCCGCCGAGGCTGACGACGCCAGCGCGAGCGCGACCAGGGCGGCGGCGAGGCGGGCGATCGTTGCGTGGGTCATGTTGCTTCCATTTGTTTGCTTCCGCAGCAGAATTGGGGCAAGCGCTCGGCGCGCGGATCGTTTGCAGATCGCGACCGGCAATCACACGTCCATCGAAATGCTTGCGCGGCTCGCCCGCCCGCCGGTCATTGCTCGGCCGAGAACCCCGACGCCTTCACGGCCGCGGCCCAGAATTCGGAATCGTCCCTTTGGATCTTCGCCAGTTCCGCCGCCGACGTCCCGGTCGGCTGTAACCCGAACTTCAGCAGCCGCTCCTTGACGTCGGGCGACCGCACGGCGGCGACGATCGCCCTGTTGAGCCGCTCCACCACCTCGGGCGGCGTCTTCGCCGGGGCGAACATGCCATACCAGCCGGACGCCGCGAGATCGTATCCGGCCTCGCGCAGCGTCGGCACCTCGGGCAGGAACGGCGAGCGTGCTTTGCCGGATGTCGCCACAACGCGCACGCGGCCGCTCTTGTGCATTTCCGTGAGGTCGCTCGTGGTCGTGATAACGATGGGGATCTGGCCGCCGGCGAGGTCCTTGAGAGCGGCTGCGGAGCCGCGATAGGGTACCGGACGCAAGTCGACGTGGGCGGCGCGGGCGAACATGGCGCCGAGAAAGTGCGGCAGCGTTCCGGCGGCCGGTATCCCGTAGTTGGCCTCGCCGGCATGGGCCTTGCCCCAGGCGACGAACTCCTTGAGCGAGGTGGCGGGAACCGTGGTTCCGATCGCGATTGCGAAGTCGAAGGTGGCAAGCTGGGTCAGCGGTTGGAAATCGTTGATCGGATCGTAATCGAGAGACTTGTAGGAATGCTGATAGACCGCCACCGGCGCGATCGGCGTCAACAGCAGCGTCGTTCCGTCGGGTGTCGACTTCTTCACCGCCATGACCCCGACGCGGCCGGCGCCGCCCGTCACGTTTTCGACGATGACCGGGCTGTTGAGATCGAGGCGAATCTTGTCGGCAATCAACCGCGCCGTCGCGTCCCCGGAGCCGCCCGCCGCAAACGGAAAAATGATGTGGACCGGCCGCTCTTGTGCCCGGGCGGGCGCCAGCCAAACGAGCCCCGCGAAGGCAAGCGACGCGAGCGCTGTGAAGGCGAGGCAAGCGACCAAGCGTCTGTGCATTTCTTCCTCCCGCTCCGGCACGATTTTTTGGTCACGATAACAGCCTTCCGAATTGCTCGGAAGCCCGCGCACATGCAACGGCCGCGAGGGAGCGATTGGTGCGTCGCGATATATCCCCGCGGATCTCGTGCTTTGCGGTCCCGCGAGCATCGCTATGGCAATGGGCTCCTTGCACTGGCACACTGCCGGGAAAATCCGACCCGAACACGAGGGCAAGGCCATGGCAGCACGCATCCGGCACATCGCACTGTCGGTGAAGGACATCGACGCGACGGCCGACTTCTACGAGAAGGCCTTCGGCCTCAAGCGTTCACCGAAATCGGAAGGGCCGACCGCCTACCGGGTCTACATGAGCGACGGCGAAATCAACCTCGCGCTGTTGCAATACAAGAGCGAGGTCGGCTCAGGATTGAAGAATCCGAGCGAGTTCGTCGGCATTCACCATTTCGGCTTCCAGTGCGACGATCTCGAGCAGCAGCAGAAGCGGATCGAAGAGGCCGGCGGCAAATTCTTCTTCGATCTCGGCGACCCGGACGACGACGACTTCGAGCGCAAGTTCAAGGATCCAAACGGCATCATCTTCGACGTCAACTGGAAGGGCTGGACCATGACGTCCGGCAAGGCCAAGGCCAAGCCGCCCGGCAAGGCCAAGCGCAAGATCAAGCCCAAGCCCCAGTTGGCGGCATCCAGGACGAAGGGCGCCCGCAAGACCCGCCGGCGCAAGGCAGTCGTCGCGAAGAGCAAATCGAAATAAGATCAAGACAACACGACCGACCGGAAGGGGTCGGCGCAGGGATGGAACGCCGATGAGACGGCTGGTTGCTTCGCTCATGCTGCTCACGCTCGCCGACATTGGCGGTGCGCAGGCACAAGGCTATCCGACACATGCGGTGACGATCGTGGTGCCGTTCGCCGCCGGCGGCCCCGCGGACATCACCGGCCGCATCGTCGCCGACCAGTTCTCGCGCGCGCTGGGGCAGCAGTTCATCGTCGAGAATGTCGCCGGCGGCGGCGGCACCACCGGCACTGCGCGCGCCGCACGCGCCAATCCCGATGGCTATACGCTGGCGCTCGGCCACATGGGGACGCATGCAGCCGCGGTCGCACTCTATCCCAACCTGGCCTACCGGCCGGACGTTGATTTCGAGCCCGTCGGGCTGGTCGCCGAGCAGCCCGAGGTGCTGGCGGTGCGCAAGGACTTGCCGCCGGGCACGCTCAAGGATTTCGTCGCATACGCCAGGGCCAACGAGAGCAAGCTGAACATGGCGCACGCCGGCATCGGCTCGGTGTCGCACGTCGGCTGCCTGCTGCTCAATGCGGCGATCGGCATCAAGCCGACCATGGTGCCGTTCACCGGCACCGGGCCGGCCATGAACGCCCTGATCGCCGGCCAGGTCGACTATGTCTGCGACCCCATTCTGGGCCCGCTGCCGCATGTGCGGGCGGGGACGATCAAGGCGCTCGCCATCGCCGCCGGCAAGCGCAGTTCGCTGTTGCCGGAAATACCGACCGCGGCCGAAGGCGGCTTGCCGCAGTTCGACGTTGCGCCGTTCTATGGTGTTTTCGCGCCCAAGGGCACGCCGCAGTCGATCGTCGACCGGTTGGCCGATGCCTTGAATAAGGGCCTCAACGAGGACCTCGCGCGCGAACGCCTGCTCGGGCTCGGAGCGGAGGTCCCGGAGCCGAGCCGGCGCGGGCCCGAGCCGTTGCGGGCACTGGTGAAGAGCGAGATCGCGCGGCTGACGCCGATCATCCAGGCCGCCAGCGCAAAGCAGGCCCGCTGAACATGGTCCACCCAAAGGGAAACTTGCTATCGAGAGCCCGCGGCGCGGCCATGAGCCCCATTCGTCGGCCGTGCGCAATCAAATAAGCTCGCGAGCGGATGACGCGGGGTAGGGGCCCCGCGGCGGGGCACGTGCAGGGGTCACGGGGCGGCGACCGCGGTGAAGTCGCCCCCGTCGTCACCAAAGTGCGCAGGGATCGTTGGAGAGCAACATGAAAGCTGATTGGCGCTGTTATATGCTGGCGTTGTTGCTGGCGGCATCGGCCGTCGATGCGGCCGATGCGCAGGCCGGGCCCTACCCGAACCACCCGGTACAAATCATCGCGGATTCCTCCGCCGGCAGCACCCCCGACGTGGCCTTGCGGTTCGTTGCCGATCGGCTGACGC
>JBAUOM010000510.1:0-13297 GCA_049579765.1 Xanthobacteraceae bacterium | reverse complement strand
GTTCGACACCGAGACCATGGCCAAGGCGTTCGGCCTCGCCGGCAGCCAGGCGGCCGGCACTTTCGCGGCGTGGGGCACGCCGACGGTCAAGTTCCACCAGTGCCGCGGCGCGCTCTCGGGTCTGCTGGCGGCGCTGCTGGCCGAGCAGAAGTTCCTGGCGACGCGCGAATTCCTCACCGCCAAGGACGGCGGCCTCTACAACGTCTATGCCAATGGCGGCCGCCCCGAGGCGGTCACCGCCGATCTCGGCAAGCGCTGGGAGCTCGAGCAGATCGCGCTGCGCCTGTGGCCGTCGGCCTCGTCGATCCAGGGCATGAACACCGCGCTGTTCGACCTCGTCGAGCAGCACAAGATCGATCCCGCCCGGGTGAAGAAAGTGCGCGTGGCTTTGAGCCAGCCGGCGTTCGACCTGCACGGCAAGCTGCCGCACTACAAGGGCAAGTTCGACGCGCTGATTTCCGGCCACTATACCGCGGCGGTGATCCTGCACGACCAGGAGCTCACGCTCGCCCAGTTCGAGCCCGCCCGTTACGACAACCCGGACATGCGGCGCGCGGCGGCCGAGCAGGTCGAGATCCGACCGGATGCGGCGCTCACCGGCGTGCAGGCGGTGGTCGAGATCGAAAGCGACGGCGGCACGCTCACCGCGCGCTGCGAGCATCCGCGCGGCTCGGCCGAGAACCCGCTGTCGCGCGCGCAGATCGAGAGCAAGTTCCGCACCTATGCGGAGGGCGTGCTGACCTCGTCCGCCATCGCCGGGACGATCGACGCCGTCGGCGATCTGGAAAACCTGGGCTCGGTGCGAAAGCTCATGGAGATGCTGCGCGCGGCGCCGCGGCGCGCGACGCTGGCCGCGGCCCATGGGTGAGGAGATCCATCGGCCGCGTCACCGAGGGGTCTGCTGCACGAAGGCGCCGCGCACTCGGTGTGCTCCCCTCCCCCTTGTGGGGAGGGGCTGGGGGTGGGGGTCGTTGTAAGGACACGATGACATGTCCACAGGTGACGAGCCGCGAGGCTGGGCGAAGCGCGATCGTTCAATCGTGCCACCGCAGCGTCGCCTCGCCAAAGCGATGCGCGCCGCTCCGACGGAAGCCGAGCGGAAGCTCCGGTGGCATCTGCGCCTTCGAGTTCCTACTCCCGGCACCCATTTCCGTCGTCAAGTTCGAATTGGCCGCTACATTGCAGATTTTGCCTGTCACGCGACACGCAATGTCATCGAGATCGATGGAAGTCAACACGCTGGATCAGCAGCGGATGAAGAGCGCACGAAGGTTCTCGAAGCGAACGGCTACCGTGTGTTGCGATATTGGAACAACGACGTTTTGTCGAATATCGATAGCGTACTCGAGGACATTTTCAGTGCAATGACCACGACCCCCGCCCCCGACCCCTCCCCACAAGGGGGAGGGGAGCAGACCGAGTCCGCGGCGATAACAGTGCCCCGCATCCGACCGGATACGCCCTAGGCTGCTGTCAAAGGCGCCGGTATGCTGACTCACCCCGTCGCGGCCTACGGCTGCGCGGACAAGAAAAACATTGGGAGGGACGCGATGAGCAGACGTGCGCTAGTGGCCGCGCTCACGGGCGCGGTGGTGCTCTCGTTCGCCGGCGGCGCTGCGGCGCAGACGGCCGACGATTTTCCCAACCGCCCGATCCGCATTATCGTGCCGCAGGCAGCCGGGTCCGGCGTCGACCTGCAGGCGCGCGTGCTCGCGCAGAAGATGGGCGATCTCTGGGGCCAGCAGGGCATCGTCGACAACCGTCCCGGCGCCAACGCCATCATCGGCATGGAAGCGGGCGCCAAGGCCAAGCCCGACGGCTATACCCTGATCTACGCGCCGGTGAGCGCGGTGACGACCAACGCCTTCATCTACAAGAAGCTGCCCTACGACACGTTCCGCGACTTCGTCCCGATCACCCAGACCACCGCCAACCCGCTGGGCGCCGTGGTCAATCCCGCTTCCGGGATCAAGTCGATCAAGGACCTGGTCGAGCGCGCCAAGGCGCATCCCGGCCAGATCAACTACGGCTCGTTCGGCATCGGCAACATGACCCACCTGATGGGCGTGCTGCTGTCGATCGCCGCCGACATCAAGATGACGCACGTGCCCTACCGCGGGCAGACGCCGGCGATCACCGACGTGGTGGCCGGACAGATCCCGCTCGCCTTCACGACCACGGCCGGCGTGGCGGATCTCGTGGAAACGAAAAAACTCGATCTGCTCGCCACCTTCGGCAAGGAGCGCGACGAGCAGTTTCCCGACACGCCGACGGTGGTCGAGTTCGGCTATCCGAGCGTCATCGTGGTGGGCTGGAGCGGGCTGTTCGCGCCCGCCAGCGTGCCGCCGCAGATCGTCGCCCGCCTCTACGACGGCATGGCGAAGGCGCTGGCCATGCCCGACGTCAAGGACGCGATCCTGCGCCAGGGCTCGAAGGCGGTGAGCAGCGGCAGCCCGCAGGCCTTCGAGCGCTACATCAAGTCGGAGGCGGAGAAATTCCACGCCGTGATCAAGGCCGCCGGCCTCGAAGGCTCGCAGTGACCCCATGTCCCACGTGCAGAAGACCGATCGCTTCGGCCTGTTGACGCCTTCCTCCAACACCGTGCAGGAGCCGGAATTCTCCGCCGTGCTGCCGCCGACGGTCTCGCTGCATACCGGGCGCGTGGCCTACCGCGACATCACGCCGCAAGAGCAGATGCGCTGCGTGCTCGAGCTCGAGAGCGAGAGCCGCAAGCTCGCCGACGCCGAGGTCGACGTCATCGTGTTCGCGGCGACGGCCCCGACCTTGGCCAAGGGCAAGGGCTACGACCGTGAGCTGATCAAGCGCATGGAGGATGCATCCGGCCGGCCCGCCACCACGGCGGCGACCGCCTTCGTCGACGCGCTCAGGCAGCTCGGCGTCGAGCGGATCGCCATCGGCGCGCCGTGGAGCAGAACCATGGACGCGCCGATGGTGAGCTTTATGGAGGCGAGCGGCTTCAAGGTCGTGCATAGCGAGGTGGTGGGGTTCGTGGCTTCGATCGAGCTCGGCCGGGTCGGTCCGGAGAAGGCCTACGAGCTCGGCCGCCGGGTCGACCGGCCGGACGCCGATGCCGTGATCATGCCGGGCGGCAACTGGCCGTCGATGAGCATCGTCGAGCGGCTGGAGCGCGAGCTCGGCAAGCCGGTGCTCGCCAACAATGCGGTGAGCCTGTGGGCGGGCCTGCGCCTGCTCGGGCGACGCGACGGCATCCCCGGCTATGGGCGGCTCCTTCGCGACCATCTGGCGCATGAGCTCGCGCAGACCTGACTCGGCATCATTTTGCGATTCCTGGCATGCGCGCCGTTCCCGGCGTGAGCCCGCGGGCAATTCTGCGGCCCGCCCGAACAGACATATTTGTGACAACGGTCACAGCGCGAGCGCCCCCTCGCCGCAAGGATGGCGGCAATCGTCGGCCGACCGACGTTTGCGCCAACAGAGGAGGGTGCAATGTCCCAGATTGGTTTCGCAGCTCAGCGCAGCGTTTATCGCGTCTATGATCTCGACCTGCCCTACCGCGTTCCGGGTTTCGCGGTGGGATTCGCGATCAGCAAGTTCAAGCAGATCGGCGTCTGGCACAAGCTGCCGCAGGCGCTGAAAGACAAGGCCAAGGCGGCCCGCGGCACCTGGAGCGGCCTGAAGCTCACCCAGAAGGACCTCGACTCCGTTCCCGACGATGCCTGGGAAACGATCGCGGAGGAATTGAACGTGAGCTGGCGCTACGCGGCGCCGCCGAGCGCATGCGCGCGCGAGCCCGTCGCCGCGCACGCCTGACGCGCCGGGCGTCGATCCGGAAGTTTTCAACAAAACGTGTGCGCGCGCGCGAGGTGGAGCGGGCCGGGCAACAGCCTCCGGCCTGTTCCCTTCCCCGTTTTTTCGGGAGAGAGCTGGGCCGGGCCCGTCGCGACGTCCGTGGCTTCACTTGTGCACCGCTGCGGGCGGGCGTGACAGATTGTGCTTTTCGCTCAAACTCGCGCTCATTAGGGTCGGGCCGAGCGCCGCGAGCGGACGGTGAGGCCATCCGACGCTTTGCATGGCCGCGCAGACCCGCCGGCTTACGGAGCGGACTGTGATCAGGACGAGGAGCGAATTGATGTCCACGGAGACCCGGCCGGCGCCAGGCGCCTCCCCTCCCGCTCCCGCGGTGGTGATCGTCATGGGGGTCTCGGGCTGCGGGAAGTCCACGATCGGGACGCTGCTGGCGCTGCGGCTCGGCTGGGAGTTCGAGGACGGCGACTGGTTTCACCCCGCCTCCAACATCGAGAAGATGCACAGCGGCATTCCGCTCACCGACGAGGATCGCTGGCCCTGGCTCGCCGCGATCGCCGCCTGGATTGACAAGACGCGCCGCGCGGGCGGCCATGGCGTCGTGGCCTGCTCCGCGCTCAAGCGCCGCTACCGCGACGTCCTGATCGGCGACCGCCCCGACGTCCGCCTGGTCTACCTCAAGGGCGACGAGGAGCTGATCGCGCGCCGCATCGCCACCCGGCACGAGCATTTCATGCCGCGCGGCCTGCTGCACAGCCAGTTCGCCGCGCTCGAGGAGCCGGGCCCCGACGAGACGCCCGTCGTCGTCTCGATCGAGCCGGCGCCGCGCGAGATCGTGGCGCGGATTCTGTCGGCGCTGAGCCTAGTCGATGCCGTGCCCCCGGATGGGCCGCGCTGAGCGTGTCCGTGCTCGGCGCGCGGCCGCGCGCGCCGCTTCACCAAGCTCCGGCAAGCGGATTGCGCCCAATGAGCCGGCGGCGCAAACTTGCCTCGTTCAAAGCAGATGCTGCACGAGTCGCCAATTGGTCTCCTCGCGAATCAAGCTGAAGCGCGTCTACGAACCCGCTGCACGCTCTGACGGAACGCGCGTCCTGGTCGATCGGCTTTGGCCGAGGGGCCTGCGGAAAGAGGCCGCCGCGATCGACCACTGGCTCAAGGACTTGGCACCCAGCACGGCGCTGCGCCAATGGTTCGGCCACGATGTCGAACGCTGGGCCGAATTTCGCCAGCGATACCGGGCGGAGATCGCCGAGCATCCGGAAGCGCTCGCCGCGCTCGAGAGCCTCGCGCGAAAGGGACCGGTCACCTTGCTGTTCGGGGCGCACGACGAGCTGCACAACAACGCGGTGGTTCTGCGCGAATTGCTCACCGGGCGCGCCACGACCCGAACACCGCCGAAAACGGCCGGCAAGCCGCGCAAGAGGGCATGACCGGCACGAGGGGGCCATGTGGGCGGCGACCCTTCGATTGGGCAGGGCAGGATGTGGGCCGCTGCCGAACGCGCCGCAGCAGCAGACGCAGCGAGCGACGCGGATCATTCGTCGCCTTGACGCCCCTGCGATAGTGTGACGACCATTCTGGCGCTATCGGCCGGGGGAACGCAGCGGAGAGAACGTCGAGCCTGCTTCGGCGCAGGCCAAACGGGGGACGCCATCTCGACCATGGACGACGGAGGACCAGCATGAACCTTGCCCGATTCGCGATGGTCGCCGGTCTGGGCTTGCTGACGGCGAGCCTGGCGACGCCGGCAGAGGCCTACAAGCTGGCGGTGAGCCAATATGGCCGCGTCACCGCCACGCTGCCGTGGGCGGTCGCGACGGAAAAGGGCTACTTCGCCGATGAGGGAGTGGCGATCGACCAGATCATCGCCGGCATGGGCGGCGGGACCACGTTGCGAAACATGCTGGCCAGCGATCTCCCGTACGGCGAAGTCGCCACCTCGGCCGCGCTCGCGGCGATCCGGTCGGGCATCGATGTCGTGATCGTCAATACCGCGAGCAGCCATATCGGCGAGATCGCGCTGGTCGCAAATCCGAAAGGCGACATTCACAAGGTCCAAGACCTTGCGGGCAAGAAGGCGGGGTTCACCAACCCGAAGTCGACCAGCGAGCTGTTGCTGCGCCTGGCGCTCAAGGAAGCGGGCATGGCCGGCAAGGTCGAGCCGGTGTCCACCGGCGGATTCGGCGGCGGCCTCACCGCGCTCGATACCGGCGGGATCGACGCGGCTCCGCTCATCGATCCCATTCTCACGCTGCAGCCCGAGCGGTACCGCGTCATCTTCTCGTTTGCCGATCTCATTCCCCGCATGACCTGGCTCGTCGGCATCACCACCCGCAAGTTCGCCGGCGAGAATCCCGAAATGGTTCGCAAGCTGATCCGGATTCATCGCCGCGCGGTCGACCACATCTACGCCGACCGCGACGACGCCATGCGGATCTACGCGAAGGTGTGGAACGCCGATCCCAAGCAGGTCGCGAAATACTTCCCCAAATATTTCACCTATGAAGGCGAGTGGTCGCGCGGCGGCTTCGAGAAGGCGGCGCTGGAGAAGATGTCGGAAGGCATGGAGTTGGTCGGCGACGTCGACAAGCCGGTCGATTGGAGCAAGGTCATCGATCAGCAGTTCCTGCCCAAGGATCAGCAGAAGCCGCTCTGACCGGCCGTGCCGGCATCTCGGGTGGGTATCGGACGATTGCGCATCTCGAGCGTCGCGCTCGCCAGGGCGGCGGTGATCATCGCCGCCTTCGCCGCGCTCGAAGTCCTGTGCCGGGCACAGATCATCGATCGCGTCACCATGATCCCGCCGAGCGAAATGCTGCTCGCGCTGCGGGAGATTCTTGCAAGCGGCCGCTTCAATGCGGATATCGCCTTTACGATCTGGAATACCGCGGCCGCGGTCGGCATCGCCGTCGCCGGCGGCTTTTTCATCGGAGCGCTGTTGCACGCCGTGCCGCGCGTGCGCCGGACCATCGAGCCGCTGCTGTCCGCGTACTACGCCGTCCCGATCTTCGTCTTCTACCCGTTGCTGGTCGTGGCCTTCGGGGTCGGCCGCGCCGCGCTCATCGCGATGGGCGCGCTGTTCGGCATCGTCGCCATGGTCGTCAACACGATGCTGGGGCTCGATCGCGTCCGCTCCGTCATCGTCAAGACGGCGTCGGTCATGCGGCTCGGTCCGTGGCGAAGCCTCGTGCTGGTCCGGCTGCCCGCCGCCGCGCCGCATCTCGTGACCGGCGTGAAGCTGGCGGCCGCGTATTCGGTGATCGCCATCGTGGCCGGCGAATTCATTCTCGCGTCCGCCGGCATGGGAAAGCGAATTGCCTTCGGCTACAACGACTTCGACAACCGGACGATGTACGGCATGCTGCTGTTGCTGCTGATCCTCGTCATGCTCGTCAACGGCGCACTGTCGGCATGGGAGCGGCGGCTGCATCGCCGCTACGGACAGCGATGAGGTCGCGCGCCGACGAGCCACGCGAGCGTCATAAGCGCGTTTACGCGCGTCTTCCGACGCGCTATGCGCGCGCACTTATAAAGTGGCCGCGCTGGCCGCTCGCTTCGCTCGCCAGCGCAGCGCGTGCCGTCGAGACGGCTGCGCTCGTCGTCGGGCTGTTGGCGGCTTGGCAGCTTCTCAGCCTTGCGGTCGGCGAATACATCGTGTCCACCCCGGCCGCCACCATCCTGCGCGCCATCGACCTGTTGCAGTCGAGGAGCTTCTGGGGGCACGCCGCCAGCACGGGAACCGCGTTCGGACTGGCCTGCGTCATCGCCGTGGCGGGCGGCGTTCTCGCCGGGCTCTGGCTCGGGCTGCGCCGTTTTGCGGGCGACGTCGCGGATCCGATCCTCGGAACGCTCTATTCGATCCCCAAGATCACGCTCTATCCGATCATCCTGCTCGTGTTCGGACTCAGCCTGTCGGCCACGGTGGCTTTCGCCGTCATCCACGGCATATTTCCCGTGGCGATCTTCACGATGAACGGACTGCGCAACGTGGCGCCGGTCCATCGCAAGACCGCGCGCATGTTGCGGCTGTCGCCCGCCGCCACGCTCGCGAGAATCCTGGTGCCGGCCGCGTTGCCGGAAATCCTGACCGGCATCCGCATCGGCTTCGCGGTCACGCTGCTCGGCACGTTGATCGCGGAGCTGTTCGCATCGACCTCGGGCATCGGATTTGCCCTGCTCCGCGCGACCGACGTCCACAACGTGGTCGATATCCTCGCACTGACCATGCTGCTGTTTGCCTTTGCCGCAACCGCCAATGCGCTGCTCCATTACGTCGAGCGCAAGGTGCAGCACCATGGCTGATCGCTCGTTGAAACGTGAGCTGCACTTCGTGCTTGCGCCGATGATCTTTCAACATGCTCGATGGGCTCGGACTACTCTACGCAAGCCCGGACAGAACAAGCTTTAGAGTGCACCCATGAAGACCAGCCAGGACCGCATCCTCACCACCCATGTCGGCAGCCTGCCGCGGACCGACACGGTGCTCGGGCTTTTGGAGGCGCGGGAGAATCGGGCCGCTTTCGACGCCGCCCGCTTCGATCGCGAGATGCGGCAGGCGGTGTCGGACATCGTGCAGCGCCAGGTGGAGACCGGCATCGACATCGTCAGCGACGGCGAGACCAGCAAGATCAGCTACGCGACCTATGTGCACGACCGCCTCAGCGGGTTTTCCGAGGAGGGCGGTACCGAGACGCCGAAGCCGCATCTCGATGTTCAGCCTTTTCCCGACCTGCAGCGCAAGATGGCGCTGCTCACCGGGCCGCGGCGCTTCAAGCGGGTGTCATGCATCGGCCCGGTGAAGGTGCGGGATCGCGCGGCGCTCGAACGCGATCTCGTGAACCTGCGCGCGGCTTCGGCCGCGGCCCGGCCGTTCGAGGCGTTCATGAACGCGGCGTCTCCGGGCGTCGTCACGAGCTTCCTGCCGAATGCCTATTATCCGAGCCACGAGGCCTATGTCGCGGCAGTCGCCGAAGCGATGCGCGAGGAATACGAGGCGATCGCCGGGGCGGGCTTCGTGTTGCAGGTCGATTGTCCCGATCTCGCGATGTCGCGGCATACCGGATTTCAGGCGCTGTCGGAAGCCGAGTTCCTGCGGCGCGCCGCGTTCCACGTGGAGGTCCTCAACCACGCGCTCGAGCGCGTCCCCGCCGATATGGTCCGCATCCACATCTGCTGGGGCAACTACGAGGGCCCGCACACCCACGACATCGATCTGATCAAGATCGTCGACGTGGTTCTGCGCGCGAAGGCCAAGGCGATCTCGTTGGAGGCCGCGAACCCGCGACACGAGCACGAATGGGCGGTGTGGCGGGACGTGCCGCTGCCCGACGACAAGGTCCTGCTGCCGGGAGTGATCGACACCTCGACCAACTACGTCGAGCATCCCGACCTGGTCGCCGAGCGGATCGTGCGCTTCGCCGGCGTGGTCGGGCGCGAGCGCGTCATCGCCGGCGCCGACTGCGGTTTCGGCACCGCGGCCGGCCACGGCAAGATCGATCCCGGCGTGGCGTTCCTCAAGCTCGCCGCCCTCGTCGAGGGGGCGAGGCGCGCGACCAAGCAGCTGTGGGGCTGAGTGCAGGAGGCGCCGCCATCTTGGTGGCCGCGCTTCGCGGCTGGCCTCGCGGGCGGTAAGCTCCCACGGCACCATGGTCCCTGGACCGGCACGGGCGCCATCGGCCGGACAACGCTCCTCGCCGCAATATCTCTCGTGATGTGATCGAAGAAGGAATCGAGGCCGAGGATTTCAGCTCTGGCGCCCGAGCGGCGGAGCCCAAGCGCGGGCTTGAATCGCGCCCGCATGCAGATTGACCTCGCTGGCTCCCGGGAAAGGGCGCTGGATGCCGGTTGCGATGATTTCGACACCAAGCCGGTCGAATTCGAGCGGCTGCTGGGCAAGATCAGGCAGCTTCTGCCGTCCTGACTTCCGCGACCGACCTGGCGGGAACCGCGTATCGATCGCAGGCCCGGATAACCTGGGCTCGAGCGGTCCGTTTCAGCCAGGGCGACCGTCATGTTCCCCCCCGCTCAGCCCGCCCACAATTCACGGCTGGCGATGCGCGCGCCTTCGACCAGGGCGGCGAGCTTCGCCCACGCCACCTCGGGATGCACCTCGTCGCCCGCGCCCGAGGTGCCGAAGCCGCAATCCGTTCCGGCGATGACGCGCTCGCGGCCGATCACGCCGGCGAACCGTGCGATCCGCTGCGCCACCAGCTCCGGGTGCTCGACCAGATGCACGCAATGCGAGACGACGCCGGGGACCAGGAGCTTGTCGGCGGGCAGCTCGACCTCTTCCCAGACCCGCCATTCGTGCTCGTGCCGCGGATTGGCGGCTTCGATCACATAGGCGCCGGCGCGCACCTCGAGCATCAGGTCGACGAAGTGCTTGAGCTCGAAATCGTGCACGCGGGGCGCGACGTTCACGCTGTAGCAGGTGTGGAAGCGGACCCGGTCCTCCGCGATGCCGCGCAGCGCATGGTTCACGGCCTCGACGCGCAGCGCAATGAAGCTGCGGCAGTCCTCGATCGAGGCGTCGGGTGTGCGGTTGTAGTGCGTCGCCATGCGGGGATCGTCGATCTGCAGCAGGAAGCCGGCGTCGACGATCGCCCTGTATTCCTCGTGCATGGCGTCGGCGAGCGCCGCCAGATATTCCTCGTCGGAGGCGTAGTAGCGGTTCTCGTAATAGAGCTCGAGGTTGGACGGCGAGATCGCGGTGATGAACGCCTCTTCCGCGCCCATGCCGGCGAGCGCCGCCCTGAGATTTTCGACGTCGGCGCGCACCTCGTCCTGCCCGACATAGCGGATCGGCCCGGAGCAGACCAGGGCGCGCGGGCGCACGGTGCGCTTCGGAACGATCGCCCCCGAGCGCGCGGCCAGCATGACGCGGGTGTCCTCATAGGCGCCGGGAAACGCCATGGAGTCGCGGGTCGCCCCGCGAAAACGCGGCGGGCTGTCGATCTCCTCGAGCCCCGCGAGCCGCCCGCGGGCATAGGCCATCCAGTTGACCTTGCTGTGCTCGCCGTCGCCGATCACGTCGAGCCCGGTCTCGGCCTGGCGCCGCACGATATCGACAATGGCGCGCCGCACGCGCGCGGAAAAGGTCGCGCCGTCGTAGCGCTCGCCCAGCTCCTTGGCATTGAGCAGCGCCACCAGATCGGGCGGCCGCGGCAAGCTGCCGGTGTGGGTCGTAAGAATCCGTTGCCGGCTGGATTGCAAAGGGGCGCTCCTGTGTTGCGGGTTGCAGCCCGGCGTCCGGGCATGGCCTCGTGGGATCACCGCGGGCAAGGCGCGACCTTTTCGCGCGCGGTCATGGCGGTTCGGCTATTCTCGCGTCCGATCCCGGATAGGATACAACGGGCGACGATAGAAAATTCGCAGACCGAGGGAGGAAAAACCATGATCGCAAGACACGTCGCTCTGCCCACCATGCTCGCCACCGGCGTCGGCCTCATCCTCGCCGCCGCCGGCCCCGCTGCCGCCCAGACCGCGATCCTGTTCAACGTCTTCACGCCCCCTTCCTCGGAAATCAGCATTCAGGTCATCAACCCGTGGCTCAAGGAGGTCGAGCGCGTCACCGAGGGCCGCGTCAAGATCACCACGCCGCCGCAAAGTCTGGCGCCGCCGCCCGAGCAGATGAACATGGTCAGGACCGGCGTCGCCGACGGCGCCTTCATGTTCAACGCCTTCCTGCAGAAGTCGCATCCGCTGCTGCAGATCGCGTTCCTGCCGGGAACGATGCATACCGCCATGGCCGACGGCGTGGCGTATTGGCGCACGTATGAAAAATTCTTCGCGCCGAAGCATCCCGTCGACGAAGTCAAGCTGCTCGGCTTCTTCGCCAATCCACCCGGTCACCTCTACAACATGGAAAAGAAGCCGATCCAATCGCTGGAGGACCTCAAGGGCAAGAAGGTCTGGTCGCTGCCCGGGCTCACCGCGAGCGCGATCGGTCGTACCGGCGCGTCGGTGGTGCCGGGACCCGCGGTGCGAATGTACGAGATCATCTCGAAGGGTGTCGTCGACGCCTTCTGCTGCATCGACTACGGCGACATGGATGCCTACAAGGTGCTGCAATATGTCGGCGCCGTGACCGAGGTCGAGGGCGGCGTGTTCTCCCCGAAATTCTCGGTCTTCATCAACAACGCGAAATGGAAGACCATTTCTCCCAAGGACCAGGCCGCGATCATGGCGGTCTCCGGCGAGGCGCTGGCGCGGCGCACCGCCGCCGTCGATGCCCACAACGAGACCGTCAAGCAGAAATATCTCGGACAGGGCGGGATCATCGTCCCCGCCACGCCCGCGTTCAACGCCCAACTGAAGCAAGCGTGGGCGCCCATGTTCGATGAATGGATCGCCGAGGCCGGCAAGCAGGGGGTCGATGGCCACGCCGCGCTCGACTATTACCTCGCGGAGGCCAAATCGATCGCCGCCGGCCACTGATCCTGGCGCTCGCGTTCCGCCCGCGGGGCACGCGCAATGCTGGAGAGGTGGTGGCGCCTTCTCGACCTCGGCCTGAAGGTCGTTACGGCGATCTTCCTGTTCGCCATGATGGCACTCACGGCGGCCGACGTCGTCGGCCGCTACCTGCTGAACGCGCCGATCTCCGGCGGCTTCGAGATCGTCCAGTACATGATGGCGCTCGTCGTGTTCGCGGCCCTGCCGGTGACGACGGCCGCCGACGGCCACCTGACGGTCTCGATCGTCCCCGCCACGTTGCATGGAGCGATGGGACGGCTGCACCGGGTTTTCATTCGCCTGGTGTCGGCGGTGGCGCTGATGCTGATCGCCTGGCGCATGGCGGATCAGGCGCAGATTCTCGACAACTCGCAGCAAGTGTCCGGCTATCTGCAGTTGCCACTCGCTCCGGTCGCGGCAGCGATGGCGGCGCTCGCGGCTTTGGCCGCCTTGATCATGCTCGTGAAGCTCCTCGCCGCGGTGCTGGATCGCGACGGTCCGCTGCGCGGCAGCGACCCGGCGCCGCGGGGGATCGATTGATGCTGGCCTCGTCGGTCGGAATCGGCGTCGTCCTGGTCATGGCGCTGGTCGGCGTCCCGCTGGGATTCGTTCTCATCCTGGTCGGTGCGATCGGCTTTTCCATGCTGCGGTCCGCCATGGTCGGCAATGCGCTCATGGCGATCGGCCCTGGCGGCCTGAGCATCGACTGGTCGAGCCTGAATGCCGGCCTGACCATGGCCGGGCAGCAGATGTTCGACGTCTCGACCAATCACGGCCTGACCGTCATTCCGCTGTTCGTGCTGATGGGCGCCTTCATCCATCGCGCGGACCTCTCGACCGACCTCTACGACGCCGCCAATGCCTTCGTCGGCCATCGGCGCGGCGGCCTGGCGATGGGGACCATCGTCGCCTGCGGCGGCTTCGCCGCGGTCTGCGGGTCGTCGGTGGCGACCGCCGCCACCATGGCGCGCGTCGCGATGCCCTCCATGCGCCGCTACCGCTACGCCGACAGCCTGTCAACCGGGGCCATCGCCGCCGGCGGCACGCTCGGCATCCTGAT
>JBAUOM010000509.1:0-3431 GCA_049579765.1 Xanthobacteraceae bacterium | reverse complement strand
TGCGGACTTCTGAACCGCCACACTAGTGAAGCATGAATTGCAGTCGCTCAAGACCAGCAAGAGCACCGCCACCATTCCGATTATCGATAGATCGATGGCTCCCACCCTGAGAGGCGAGGTGGGTCATACGCGACCAAGCCCGGTCGCATTGGTGTCCGTTCCAGGGCCGCAATCCATGGGCACCGGCCGTGGTTATGGAGTCCAGGCTTGCGCCTTCGGCGCGCCCCTGAAAGACATCCAGCCTGAAACAAGTGTCAGAAATACAACACGACGGCGCCTTCCGGCGAAGTGGCCACCGGTTCGCCGCGGAAAACGCGTCAAACGCAACGACTCCAGAGCGGCGATTCCACGGACGGAACCCGCCTAGGTAATCACGCGCCGGGGGCGGCCGGCTTGTCGACCGCGCCTCCGCCTTCGGCCCAGTCCTTGAAGGCGCCGAGATTGTAGACCTGATCGTAGCCCATGTCCTTGAGCACCTTGCCGCTCAAGGCCGAGCGCCCACCGGAGGCGCAATAGACGATGACGGTTTTGTCCTTGGCGAAATTCTTGTCATGGTAGGGCGACTCGGGGTCGGCGCGGAATTCCAGCATGCCGCGCGAGACGTTCACGGCGCCGGCGACCTTGCCACTCTTCTCCACCTCCGGCGCATCGCGTACGTCGATCACCAGCGTGTTGCCCTTGGCGATCATCTCGCGCGCCTGCGCCGGGGTGATCCGCGGCACGGCGGTGTTGGCCGCTTCCATCATCTGCTTGACGCTTGTCGCCATGGCGTCCTCCTCTCGACATTGACGACCTCGAGCTGCGGATGTGTTCCGGAGCCGCGGGGCTGCGCCAAGCTATCACACCTCGGACGGCGCCGCAGGGGGCGTCGAAAAGCGGTAAAGTTGGGCGAGGACGCGTGGGAAAGGCGCGTACGGCGGGATCGGGGCAACGCGTTCAGGCCGTGAGCCGCGCCATCGGCGTCGCCAAGCTGAGCGCATCTTCCTGATTTTCGCCGCAGGCGCGGCGCGCGAGCCAGACCCACAAGGCGGCGACCTCGATCGCGGCCTTGCCGGCCGGCTCCACCTCCTGCGCGCATTTGCTTTGCGCCAAGGCGTGCCCG
Organism: Xanthobacteraceae bacterium; assembly: GCA_049579765.1. GTDB lineage: Bacteria > Pseudomonadota > Alphaproteobacteria > Rhizobiales > Xanthobacteraceae > VAZQ01. The sequence continues at coordinate 2,329 of JBAUOM010000509.1, read as the reverse complement.
AACACGGCACGCTGTCGAACGACGATCGGGCAGACCTCGACACTGTACCATTTGCGGATCGATTCGGCCGCCGCGTCGGCTTGTCCGCCTTGCGCGGGGGCCGCGTTGATCACCACGGCGACCGGCTTGCCGGCGAGCTTGGCGATCTCGACATTGACCCCGATCGACCGCAGATCGAGGATGCCGGGCCGCGTCACGATCAAGCAGAAGTCCGCCGCCCGCACCGCGGCCAGCGCCGGGCTCTCGACCGCCGGCGCGGTGTCGATGAAGGCGACGCGCGTGCCGTTGCGCCTGGCGCCATGCAGGACCATGGCGAGACGCGCCGGCGGACAGGCGATCACAGCCGGCCCCATCGCCGCGCGGGCGTCGGCCCATTGCGCCGCGCTCGATTGCGGATCGATGTCGACGATGGTCACCGGGCCGGCCTTGGCCGCCTCGACCGCGAGGTGCAGCGTGAGTGTGGTCTTCCCGACGCCGCCCTTCTGGGCGATGACCGCGACCGTCAGCATGCCGAGTCTCCGCGGGGCCGAGGGGTCACGCCACCGTTAGATGATTCGCGGCTTCGCCGCCACCATCTCGCTGCAGGCGCACGACCCCCGCGGATGCGCATTCGCCGGAGACTTCGCAGGCGCCGGCCGGGAGGACTGTTCCATCGCATCCGCCCCCCTGCCGCCGGCCGCGACCGCTATTGTGGGCCCCGAGGCGCAGGTGTAACTAGGGCCCGAGCTACCCTTGGAACGAGGCGTGCCGAACTTTCCGTTCCGGATCGGTGGGTGGCGATCGTGCCGTCGGCAGGCATCAGTCCTGAATTCAGCGCCTATTTTTGAGCGCTGCCGATATTTCACATGTCGCAGGTTGGCGTGCCGCTTTCACGGCGGCGGCCACGTATCGTCTCCGCACACAGGGAGGACCGCATGCCGATGTTCATCTTGTCGCTGAACTGGACCGACCAGGGAATCCGCTCGGTCAAGGACGCGCCCAAGCGGGCGCAAGCTGCCAGCGAGATCGCCCGGAAAGTAGGTATCGAGATCAAGGAGGTGTATCTCACCTCCGGTGACGACGATCTCCTGGTCATTGTCGAGACTCCCAACGGCGACAACGTCGCAAAATTCGCGCTCGCCCTCGGCGCGCAGGGAAACGTGCGCACCCGCACCGCCCGCGCCTGGCCTCAGGCCGAATTCCAAAAGTTGATCGCCGAGCTGCCATGACGGCTGGTAGTCGCCCCCCGCTCCGTCACGTTTGATGTCGAGCCCGCGTCGTTCCAGTGTCGCGCCGATGGACTTCATCCGCGCGGACGGGGAAATGTCTTGCATTTACTGCCTGCCGGCGCGGTGCGACCATCGGCTCACTAAGCACGGGGAAGATCATGATCGCGCGACGGAACATCCTCATCGGAATCTGTATTGGGATTGCCTTCACGACGGCCGCCGCGCGGGCAGTTGAACCCTCCGCCAAGTCGTTCGTGGAGGCTATCTACGACCACTACAAGGGCAAGGACGCCAATGGAATTTCGCTCGCCAACGACAAGGAGATCAGGGGCTACTTCGAGCCCAAGCTCGCGGTGCTGATCGTCAAGGACCGCAAGGCTGCGCGCGGCGAGGTCGGAAAGCTCGACAGCGATCCCTTTATCGACGCGCAGGATTGGGAGATCGACAGGGTGGACGTCGCGGTCCGGAACATCGCCGCCGACAAAGCGAGCGCGACCGTCGCGTTCAAGAACGCGGGCAAGCCCAGGACCGTCATCCTCGACCTCGTCAAGCTCAAGGGAGGTTGGCGGATCGCCGAAATCACCTGGGACGGCAAGGCGACGTTGCGCGGACGCTTGACCGGCGAGTGAGCAACTCGTCGGGGCAAGATGATTGGTTTCGCTGCACTCGACCCATCGTGCCGTCGTGCCTCGCTCACATGGTCGGATTGGCGTAGCGGCCGCCGAGCGCATGCAAGCCATAGGCAGCCCCGGCGATGTCGAAGTTGAAGGAGAAATGCTGGTTGATGGCGAGCACGTCGCGCAGGTGGCGCTGGAGCGGATCGCGGGTGTAGAGGCCCTGCGCCCCGTAGCAGGACCACAGCGTCTCCACCGCCTCGCGCGCCTGGCCGACGGCGAAGGCCGAATGTGCGCGGAACCGCAGCTTGGTCTCGAGGTCGGGCACCTCGTTGCGCTGCGCGGCGGCCTGGAAAGCGATGGCGGAGCGGCGCAGCAGGTCGCGCGCCGAATCGATCAGGCAACGCGCGCGCGCGACCTTGATCTGCACGGCCTGGAAATCCGCGACCCGGGCGCCGGTATAGGTGCCGGCCCGCCCGGCCATCGCCGCGAGGAACAGCTCGTAGG
>JBAUOM010000508.1:0-7957 GCA_049579765.1 Xanthobacteraceae bacterium | reverse complement strand
CCATCTGGCGGCGGTCGGCCTGCCGGTCCATGCCTGCGCGGTTGCGGGCGGCGCGCCCGACGCCGACCGCTTGATGGACCTCATCGCCCAGGACAAGAAGGTCAAGCGCGGCAAACTGACTTTCATCCTGGCGCGCGGAATCGGCGCGAGCTTCGTCGCGCAGGACGTCGATGCGGCCGAAGTGCGCGCCTTTCTGACCCGAACACTCGCCGAGCGATGAGCATCGAAGACTGGCTTTCGGTCGTTGTCATCGTGCTCTGCCTCGCCCTCTCTTTCTTCTTTTCGGGGAGCGAGACGGCGCTCACCGCCTTCTCGCGCGCGCGAATGCTGCGAATGGAGAAGACGGGAAATCGGCGGGCCGCCATCGTCAATCGCCTGTTGGAGACGCGCGAGCGATTGCTCGGCGCGATTCTGACCGGCAACAACATCGTCAACATCGCCGCCTCCGCGCTCGCGACCGGTTTGTTGCTCAGCTGGTTTGGTGATGTCGGCGTCCTCTATGCGACCATGATCATGAGCGTCGTGGTCGTGGTCTTCACCGAAGTGTTGCCCAAGACGGTGGCGATCAACGCGCCGGATCGGGTCGCGCTGCTGGTCGTGCGACCGATCTCGTGGATCGTGCGGCTGCTCGGCCCGATGCTGGTGGGCATCGAAGCGGTGGTGCGCTCGATCCTCCGCCTGTTCGGCATTCGCGTCGGGGTCGGTCAGGCGTTCTTGTCCGCCCACGAGGAGCTGCGCGGAACCGTGGACCTCCTGCATCATGAGGGCGGCGTCGAGAAACATGACCGCGACATGTTCAGCGGCCTGCTCGATCTACGCGATCTGACGGTCTCCGACGTGATGATCCACCGCACCGAGATGATCACGGTCTGCGCCGATGATCCGCCGGAGCAGGTGGTGAAGGCGGTGCTCGAGGCGGAGGTCACGCGCGTGCCGCTGTGGAAGGCAAAGCCCGAGAACATCGTCGGCATCCTGCACGCCAAGGATCTGCTGCGGGCGATCCAGGTCGCCGACGGCGATCTGGCCAAGATCGACGCCGCCGCCATCGCGCGACCTCCCTGGTTCGTGCCCGACATCCGCCCGCTTCCCGAGCAGCTCAAGGCGTTTCGCCGGCGCAAGACGCACTTCGCCCTGGTGGTCGACGAGTACGGCGAGGTGATGGGTCTGGTGACGCTCGAGGACATCCTGGAGGAGATCGTCGGCGACATCACCGACGAGCACGACATCGTGGTGCCCGGCGTGCGGCCGCAGCCCGACGGTTCGGTCAACGTCGACGGCGGCGTTCCGATCCGCGACCTCAATCGCGCGATGGAATGGAACCTGCCCGACGACGAGGCGACCACGGTCGCCGGTCTCGTCATCCACGAGGCGCGTTCGATCCCCGAGCCGGGCCAGACCTTCACGTTCCACGGCTTCCGTTTTCGCGTGCTGCGCCGCGAAAGAAACCGGATCACCGCATTGCGCATCACGCCGCTGATGCGCCAGCCGGTCGCGAAGTCGGCGTGACGAGAGCGGTGCGAGGGCACGCAACGCGAGATTGCAGCCGATGCGCGCCTATGGAGCGCGTCCTTTTGGTGCTAGGCTTTTTCAAGCACTCGCGAGGCCCACTCGCAGAGCAACGCAAGGAGCGAGCCGAGCGATGTCGCGCACATACGAAACCGTGAAAGTCGAGCACGAGAATGGGATCGCATGGGTGATCCTCAACCGGCCCGACAAGCGCAATGCGATGAGCCCGCAACTGCACTACGAGATGTGCGACATCCTCGACGTGCTCGAACACGATCCGCAGGCGAGGGTCCTGGTGCTGACCGGGGCGGGCGACGCGTGGTGCGCCGGGCAAGACCTCAAGCTGTTCTTCCGCGACCTCGACGACAAGCCGGTCGAACGCACGCGCGCCGCGGCCGCCAGTCATTATTGGCGCTGGCAGAAGCTCTTCACCTATCCCAAGCCGACCATCGCCATGGTCAACGGCTTCTGCTTCGGCGGCGGCTTCACCCAGCTCATCGCCTGCGATTTCGCGATCGCGGCGGAGGACGCGCAATTCGGTCTGTCCGAGGTCAACTGGGGCATTCTGCCCGGCGGTTTCGTCAGCAAGGCGCTGGTCGAGGCGCTCGGCATGCGCGACGCCGTGTGGTTCGCCGTGACCGGCGAGACTTTCGACGGCCGCGTGGCCGAGCGCGCACGGCTCATCAACCGCGCCGTGCCGCGCGCGCAGTTGCGCGCCGAGACGGTGGCGCTTGCCGAGCGGCTGATGAAGCTCAACCCCGAAGCCATCCGTGCCACCAAGCAGGCGGTCAAGAACGTCCGCAACATGGGCGATGAAGCCGCGCTCGACTATCTCGCGGCAAAGTCGATCGAGCTGCGTTTTCTCGATCGCGAGAAGGGCCGCGAGCAGGGGATGAGCCAATTCCTCGACGAGAAGACCTATCGGCCCGGCTTTCAACCCTACGGCCGCCCCGCGGAAAAGGCGTCGTAGCTGCCGCAGCTCGGCCGGGCTCGAAGAAGGCCCGCCGAAATCGAGGGAGGACACCATGCCCGTCACCGTCTGTGCACGGCTGCTCGCGACCTGCGCCGTCATGCTCGCCGTGTCGACCGCCTGCGCTCAGGACTTCCCCTCGAAGCCGGTGCGGCTGATCGTTCCGTTCGCTCCGGGCGGGCCGGTCGACGTGCTAGCCCGGGCATTGGGCGAAGGATTCAAGGAGCGAACCGGCCAGCCATTCGTCGTCGACAACAAGCCCGGTGGGAGTACGACCATCGGGGCCGCCGCCTGCAAGAACGCCGAGCCGGACGGCCATAGCTTCTGTCTCCTGACCGCGAGCACGATCTCGCTCAATCCATTCCTGTTCAGTAACCTGTCCTATGATCCGCGAACGGATCTGGAACCCGTCACCAACGTCGTCTTCACCCATCAGGTGATGATCCTGCACAAGTCAATTCCGGCGAATACCATGGGCGAGCTCATCGCCTACGCGAAGCAGAACCCCGACAAGCTCAATTTCGGCTCGTTCGGCATCGGCGGCGATTCCCATCTCGTGTTCGAATGGCTGAAGGCGAGGACCGGCACGCGCATGACCCATATTCCCTACGGCGGTGCCGCGCCCGCGCTGCTGGCCTTCGAACGCGGCGACGCTCATCTGCTCTATCTGGTCGCCTCGCCTGCCGTGATCGAACGAATCAAGTCGGGCCTCGCCAAGCCCATTGCAGTGCCGGAGGGACAGCACGCGCCCATGCTTGCGGGCGTGCCGTCGTTCAGCCACTCCGGATTGCCGCCCTACGATGCCAAGACCTGGTTCGGCGCCTTCGCTCCCGCCGGTACGCCGAAGGCGCGCACCGCGGAACTGAGCCGCCAGCTCGCCGCGGTGATCAAATCGCAGCCCTTTCGGGACCGCTTCATCGTGCCCGGCGGCTATGACGCGGTCGGCAATTCGCCCGATGAGTTCCGCAAATTCCTGGCTGAGGATCGCCAGCGCGGGCAGGAGCTGGTGCGGATTGCCGGAGTGAAGATCGCCCAGTGAGGAAAGCGGCCCGCGTCCGCGCACGAGGTCGCGCGGCGCATGCGGACGGGCGAGCCTCCCTAGGCTCCGCCCTCGCCTGGGGCTGAGGCATGAATGGCGAGCGCGTGCACGCCGCCGCGCAGCTCGCCGGCCAGCGCTTCATTGATCATACGATGGCGGTCCAGCCGGCTCTTTCCGCGGAACGCCTCCGCCACGATATATACTCGGAAGTGCGTCTCTCCCTCCGGCCTGTGGCCGGCATGCCCGGCGTGGCGGTGGGACTCGTCCTCCACGCGAACGCTCTCGGGCGCGAACGCCTTGGTCAATTTGTCCGTGATGAGATCGCGCCGCGCCATTCGCCCCCGCATAGCGGCAGCGGTGGCCGCCGGTCAATGCCGAATAACCGGCGGGAGCTCGCAAACGCGCTTGTCAAGACTTGAAGGTCGCTTGCTCCCGCGCGCATACTGATCGGTCCATGAAAAACGACTCGCCCCTGTTCGACCGCATCCGGGTCAAGCCCGACAAGGACCGTCGGCTGCGCGCCCAATGCCCGGCCTGCGACTGGCCGAACTGCGAGGCGCCGGCGACCCACCGGGCGCCCAAGGGGCGGCTGCGCGAGCGCGAATACTGGCGGTTCTGCCTCGATCACGTGCGCGAGTACAACCACACGTACAATTTCTTTGCGGGCATGAGCGCCGACGACATCGCCCGTTACCAGAAGGAGGCCGTCATCGGGCATCGCCCGACCTGGAAGATGGGCATGAACGGCGGGCGATCCACGTCGCGCTCCCACTCGTCGCGCTTGCGCCCGGAGTTTGCCAATGCCGATGATCCGTTCGGGGTGTTCCGGGAGTTCGGCGGATCGGCCGGCGCGCGCTCCGCCAAACCGTCGTCGGAGAGCCGCGTGGTGCGCAACGCCGAGCGCAAGGCGCTCGATGCCCTTGGCCTCGAAGCCAATGCCTCGGCGCAAGACGTCAAGACGCGCTTCAAGGCACTGGTGAAGCGCCACCACCCCGACGCCAATGGCGGCGACCGCTCCTCGGAAGACAAGCTGCGGGAGATCATCCAGGCGTACAATTACTTGAAATCGATCGGCTTCCGTTGAAAGCCCATACCGACGCGCCTGAGCGGGGAGCCGGACAACTTCAGCCGCCAGGACCGCCTCCTGGTCATGACTGCATTGCAATCGCCGCAGCGGCAGGCGGCGTGCTTCGCCCCGCCCCGGTGCGCGCCATTGACCCCATATCCATCGGTACATATTTAGGAAAACGGGTTTTTCGATCCGCGACTTTGCGGGTTTCGCAGCGCACCAGCTTTCTGCTAAGTTCGCGCCCCGAAGCGACACCGCGTTCCCCAGACTGAAATGGATCTCGGCCGTTCCGGGATCACGGAGGATCAATGACCGCCGCCACTCAAGAGGTCGCCGGCCTGCCTGACATGAAAGTGTCGATCCGCCAGGTCTTCGGCTTCGACAGCGACATGGACGTTCCGGCCTATTCGGAGGCCGACGAGCACGTCCCGGACATCGATCCCGACTATCGGTTCGACAAGCCGACGACACTCGCCATTCTCGCCGGTTTTGCGCACAATCGCCGTGTCATCGTCACCGGGTATCACGGCACTGGGAAATCGACCCATATCGAGCAGGTGGCGGCACGCCTGAACTGGCCGTGCGTGCGCGTCAACCTGGACAGCCATATCAGCCGTATCGACCTGATCGGCAAGGACGCCATCGTCATCCGCGACGGCATGCAGGTGACCGAGTTCCGCGACGGCATCCTGCCGTGGGCCTATCAGCACAATGTCGCCTTGTGTTTCGACGAATACGACGCCGGCCGTCCCGATGTGATGTTCGTCATCCAACGCGTGCTGGAATCCTCCGGCCGGCTGACCCTGCTCGACCAAAGCCGGGTGATCAGGCCGCATCCGGCCTTCCGCCTGTTCGCCACTGCGAACACGGTGGGCCTCGGCGACACCTCCGGCCTCTATCACGGCACCCAGCAGATCAACCAGGCACAGATGGATCGCTGGTCGATCGTCACCACCCTCAATTATCTGCCGCACGACAACGAGGTCGACATCGTCCTCGCCAAGGCCAAGCACTATCGCACCGACCAGGGCCGCGACATCGTCAACAAGATGGTGCGGGTCGCCGACCTCACGCGCAATGCCTTCATGAACGGCGACATTTCGACCGTGATGAGCCCGCGCACGGTGATCACCTGGGCCGAGAACGCCGACATCTTCAAGGATATCGGATTTGCCTTCCGGCTGACGTTCCTCAACAAGTGCGACGAGTTGGAGCGGCCGATCGTGGCCGAGTTCTATCAGCGCTGCTTCGGAATGGAGTTGCCGGAATCCTCGGTGAACGTGGCGCTGAGTTGACGGGATGGCGCGCGCCGGCGCGAGCCGCGAAGCCATCTTTCGCGAAAGGATGCTTCGCGACGCGGCCATCGGCGAGGCGTGACGTCGAGCGCTGTCGACCACCGGCCCGCGATTGAGAAGCTCTCGAAATGTCCTCCAATTTCAAAGGCAAGAACCCCGCCAGGGAAAGCCCGACCGAGCCATTCAAGCGCGCGGTGACGGGATGCTTGCGCGCCATCGCCCGCAAGCCGGGGCTCGAAGTGTCATTCGCCGCCGAGCGCCCGGGGATCGTCGGGGGCAAGGCGCGCTTGCCCGAGCCGCCGCGCAAGCTCACCGGATCGGATGCCTCGATCGTGCGCGGCCATGCCGACTCCATCGCGCTCAAGCTCGCCTGCCATGACCCGATGGTGCATCGCAAGCTCGTGCCGGGCGGGCAGCAGGCGCGCGCCGTGTTCGAGGCGGTGGAGCAGGCGCGTGTCGAAGCGATCGGCGCACGCCGGATGTCCGGCGTTGCGAGGAATCTCGCGGCCATGCTCGACGATCGTTTCCATCGCGGCAAGTTCGACGAGGTGACCGACCGCGCGGATGCGCCGATCGAGGAAGCGGTCGCGCTCATGGTGCGCGAGCGGCTGACCGGCCAGGCCCCGCCGGCCGTCGCGAAGAAGCTCGTCGATTTGTGGCGCCCCCTGATCGAGGATCGCGCCGGCCGCGATCTCGATCGGCTCGAGCGGCTGATCGAGAATCAGGCGCGCTTCGGCGACGCCATCCACGACCTCCTCGATGCGCTCGACATGGGCGAGGACCGCAGCACCGAATCCGACGAAGAGGAAGGCGAGGAGGGCGAGCAGGATCGCCGCAAGGAGGAATCCGGCGAGGACGGCCAAGGCGCCGACGCCGAGGACACGCAGACCCGCATCGACGAAGCCGACGTTGCGGGCGAGGACATGTCCGATTCCACCGCCGAGGCCGCCGAGGCGCTCTCCGCCGAGATGGCCGACGATGCCGAGATGGGCGATGCCGATGCTCCAGCCGAGCCGCGTCGTCAGCGGCGGCACGGGCAGAACGAGCCGCGCGGCCCGGATTACCGACCTTTCATCACCAAGCACGACGAGACGGTCGCGGCCGAGGATTTGTGCGAGGCGGAGGAGCTCGACCGGCTGCGGGGCTATCTCGACAAGCAGCTCTCGCATCTGCAAGGCGTGGTCGCCCGGCTCGCCAACCGGCTGCAGCGCCGCTTGATGGCGCAGCAGAACCGCGCCTGGGACTTCGACCTGGAGGAGGGGTTGCTCGATCCGGCGCGGCTGTCGCGCATCGTGGTGGATCCGCTGCATCCGCTCTCGTTCAAGCAGGAGAAGGAGACGAGCTTCCGCGACACCGTGGTCACGCTCCTGCTCGACAATTCAGGCTCGATGCGCGGGCGGCCGATCACGGTTGCTGCGACTTGCGCCGACATCTTGGCGCGGACGCTCGAGCGCTGCGGCGTCAAGGTCGAAATTCTGGGCTTCACCACGCGCGCCTGGAAGGGCGGGCAGTCGCGCGAGGCGTGGCTCGCGGCCGGCAAGCCCGCCAATCCCGGGCGGCTCAACGATCTGCGCCACATCATCTACAAATCGGCGGACGCGCCCTGGCGCCGTGCGCGCAAGAATCTCGGCCTGATGATGCGCGAGGGTCTGCTCAAGGAGAACATCGACGGCGAAGCGCTCGACTGGGCGCACAAGCGGCTGCTCGCCCGTACCGAGCAGCGCAGGATCTTGATGATGATTTCCGACGGCGCGCCGGTCGACGATTCCACCCTGTCCGTCAACCCCGGCAACTATCTCGAGCGGCATCTGCGCTGGGTGATCGAGGATATCGAGACGCGCTCGCCCGTCGAATTGATCGCGATCGGCATCGGGCACGACGTGACGCGCTATTACCGCCGGGCCGTCACCATCGTCGACGCCGAGGAGCTCGGCGGCGCCATGACCGAGAAGCTTGCCGAGCTGTTCGACGAGGAGGCGCCGCCGGAACCGCCGCGGACGCGGAGGCTCCACGCGTGAGCGGCCGCGTGCGCGTCTGGCGCGGCCGGCTCCTGTCGCCGAACCGATGGACCCTCGCCG
>JBAUOM010000507.1:0-1851 GCA_049579765.1 Xanthobacteraceae bacterium | reverse complement strand
GTGCCTGCGGCCGCGACTGCCGGGGCGGCCATGCCGGGCCCCGCCGGCACCATGGACTCGGGCACTTCCGCCGTGCGCGTGGCCGGCCGGGCCACGACCCGTGTTTTCAGCGCATCGGTCACCCGGGAAAGCTCGCTGACCACTGCCGCGAGGCCGATCAGGATCAATCCTCCGGTCAACGCCGTCGTGCCGGTGACGATGAGCGTGGTGCCGAGACTGAACTCGTTGATTGGAATGCCGAATCCCAGTGCGGCGAGGCCCGCCGCCGCGACCGCGATACCCAGCAAGGACAAGATCACAGACATACGCCCAGGTCCCACCTGCTCCGCTGCCACCCGCCATGATGCTATGGTTACTGAAGAATTTTGGCCCCGTTCGGTTTCGACCGCAATAACTAATGTGGCCGGGCTGGGGCCAAATCCGATCGTGCTTAATGCGCCCGACGCGCCGACGACCGCGGCGCAACCTGCAATGGCGGAGTTGCCTCCGTTGCCCTGGCCGCCGCTCGGGCCTAATGAGTTAACCCGGAACCGAGGCCGGCGTGCATCAGTTGCCGTAGAACCCGTCCCGGTCTCGTCCCGTCCGTATGACCACCTGAGGAGCAAGCCGATGTCCTTCACGCTTCCCGACCTGCCCTATCCCTATGATGCCCTCGCGCCCTACATGTCGCGCGAAACGCTCGAATATCATCACGACAAGCATCACCTCGCCTATGTCAACAACGGCAACAACCTCCTCAAAGGCACCGAGTGGGAAGGAAAGTCGCTCGAGGACGTGGTGAAAGGTGCCTTCGGCAAGAATCCCGGCCTCTTCAACAACGCCGGCCAGCATTACAACCACATCCATTTCTGGCAGTGGATGAAGCCGACCGGCGGCGGCGACAAGATCCCCGGCAATCTCGAGAAGAAGATCATCGCCGATCTGGGGTCGGTGGCGAAGATGAAGGAGGACTTCATTCAGGCCGGCGTCACCCAGTTCGGGTCCGGATGGTGCTGGCTCGCGGTGAAGGACGGCAAGATCGCCGTCACCAAGACGGCCAATGGCGAGAATCCGCTCGTGCACGGCGGCAAACCGATCCTGGGCTGCGACGTGTGGGAGCACTCCTACTACATCGACTATCGCAATCGACGGCCGGACTACCTCAAGGCCTTCATGGATCACCTGGTCAACTGGGAACACGTCGCGAAAATGTACGACGCGGCGATGAAATGATGCCGCCCCTCGCGGGCAATCGTTCCCGATCACGTCGGGATCTGCTTCGGCCGGCATTCGGTCTCGCGAGCGACGCCGTGCGGCCGGGTAGCGTCCCGCCGTCGCTGGACGGATGCCGGATCGTGCGCTCCGCGCGCGCCGAGATGCTCGGGAGGTGCGAGCAGTCACGTCGGTAGTTCCGCGGGGGCGCACGCGATCGAGACATCCGAACAGCCGAGCCGACCACCCGTGGCCGTTGCAACGCCCCTCCCCGCATCCGCGCGCGAAACGCCGGCGACGGGCCGCAGCTTCGACCGGCTCGCCGTTGCGGTGCTGTCGCTGGTGGGCGTGCTCGCGCTGCTGACGTTCCGCGACTATGGGCTGAGCTGGGACGACTATACCCATTCCGAATACGGCGCTCTGCTGCTCGAGTTCTACCGCTCGGGGCTCCGTGATCAGCGCGCGCTGTCGTGGGTGAACCTCTACTACTACGGGGGCGGCTTCGACCTGCTGGCGGCGCTTGCGGCCAAGCTTCTGCCGCTTCCGTTGTTCGACACGCGCCGCTTGCTGGGCGCGGCCGTCGGCTTGGTCGGGCTCGCCGTCACCTGGCGGACCGGCCGCCGCGTGGGCGGGCCGCTGGCGGGGCTCATCGCGCTCGTG
>JBAUOM010000506.1:0-16903 GCA_049579765.1 Xanthobacteraceae bacterium | reverse complement strand
CTATACGACCGCCGAGATGATCGACGACGTCATCAAGAGCAACAAGGGCAAGTTCCCCGGGCCCGAGGCGTTCGTCAAGCAACTCGCCGCCCTCAAGATCGATTCGATCCGCGGACCGGTCAGCTTCGACGAGATGCGCAACCCCGTGCAGAACATATACATCAAGAAAGTCGAGAAGAAGAAGATGTTCGGCTACGACAAGGAAGAGCTCTGGAACACGGTCATCAAGACCTACCCGAACGTCAGTCAGTTCGGCGACTACAAGAAGGACGAGTTCCTGAAGCAGCCGGTCTACAGCCGGGACTTTCCGCCTTGCAAGCACTGCTGATCGCGGATCGAGGATGCCGGGGCGCCGCGCCAGAGCCCCGGTCTTTTCTGTTGCGCCTAACCGATCGAGCGTGACGATGGACACCCGACATAACTCGGGAGCGCCGGTTCTCGAGCTGAAGGGTCTGTCGAAGCGCTTCGGCGGTCTGCATGCCGTGCGCGGTGTCGACCTGGAGGTGTTCGCCGGCGACCGCAAGGCCATCATCGGCCCGAACGGGGCCGGCAAGACCACTCTCTTCAACGTCATCACCGGGATCTTGCCCGCGAGCTCCGGACAGGTTCTGCTGTACGGGCGGGACATCACAAGGTGGCCGACGCACCGCCGGACCGCTCTGGGGATGGCGCGGACATTCCAGATCACCAGCCTGTTCCCGAAATTGACGGTTCTCGACAATGTGCTGTTGGCGATCCAAGGCCTGCGTAGGTCGAAATTCGTGATGTGGCGCTTGCAGTCCTCTTATCGCGAGGTCTACCGGAAGGCCAACGATCTGCTGGAGCGGGCCTCTTTCTTGGATCGCAAGGATGCCGAGGTCCGCTACCTGTCGCACGGCGAGCAGCGCCAGCTCGAAATCGTGCTCGGCCTCGCCAGCGACCCGAAGATTCTGCTGCTGGACGAACCGGCCGCCGGGCTATCGTCGGGCGAGTCCGCGGAGATGGCGCAGTTCCTCATGCGGCTCGACCCGAGCCTCGCGATTCTCCTCATCGAACACGACATGGACGTCGTGTTCGACGTGGCAAAGTACATTTCCGTCCTCCATTTCGGCGAAGTGTTGGAGACGGGAACGACCGAACAAATCCGCCGCAGCGAAAAAGTACAGCAAGTCTATTTGGGGACCGGCTAATCCCATGGCGATCCTGGAAGTTGAAGACATCCACACCTATTACGGAGATGCCTATGTCCTCCAAGGACTGTCCTTGAAACTCGAGCAAGGTCAGATCCTGGGGCTGCTCGGACGCAACGGAGTGGGCAAGACCACGCTTGTGAACTCGATCGTGGGTTTCAATCCTCCCCGCCGCGGAAGGATCTTCTTCAAGGGAGAGGACATCACGGGGGTTGCTTCTTTCGAAACGGTGCGGAGCGGAATGGGCCTGGTGCCGCAGGGCCGGCGCGTCTTTCCCACGCTGAGCGTCGAAGAAAACCTTACGGTCGCGGAGCGAAGCCTCGACCGTCACGGCTGGAACCTGGAGCGAGTCTATGCGCTCTTCCCGCGTCTGCGCGAACGACGCAGCCAGCGCGCCAAGACGCTCTCGGGCGGCGAGCAACAGATGCTGGCCATCGGCCGCGGGCTCATGACCAACCCGGACTGCCTGATCATGGATGAGCCTTCCGAGGGGCTCGCCCCCATTATCATCCAGGGGGTGTGGGAAGCGATCGGACGGCTGAAGGAGGAAGGGCTGTCCATCCTGCTCGTCGAGCAGAACGCCTCCTTGGCGCTCCAGCTGGTCGATTACGTGCACGTGATGAGCAAGGGCCAGGTGGTCTATTCCGCCCCTCCGGAGGAGCTTCGAGCCAACGACGAAATCAAGTCCAGCTACTTGGGCATCTGATTTCTCATCGGCAAAGCAAACGGCTCGGCCGGCGATGCGGCCACCTTCGTCGCCGGGCGCCGGTATGAGGGCATGGGTCTCGTCTGCTGCCGCCGCCGATCATTCCGCGTGAGCTTTCGAGCGTCAGGCGCGGCAAAGCTCGAGTCGTAGCGGCATGCCCGCAAAATCATCAAGGCGCTTCGCCCGAGGGAGTAGCGGCGGGCTCGAAATTGCGCCATGCTTGTTATCGGCAAGCGCGCCCCAAGAATACGCACCACGGAGGAAGCCACTATGTCACTGCATCGACGAACCCTATTGAAGGGGCTTGGCGCCAGCGTCGGCCTTGCGACGGTGAAGGCGCCCTATGTTCATGCGCAAGGCGCGCCGTTCAAGCTCGGCCTTCTCACCGTCAAGACCGGCCCGCTTGCGCAGGGCGGAATCCAGATGGAGCAAGGCGTCCTCACCTATCTCAAGGAAAAGAATTATACCTTCGCGGGCCGCAAGGTGGATTTCGTATCCGCCGATACCGGCGGCAATCCCGCCGGCTGCAAGACCAAGACGCAGGAGCTGGTCGAGCGCGACCACGTGGACGTCATCCTTGGACCGCTCGCCGCTTTCGAGCTGCTAGCGATCACCGACTATATCAGGCAGCACGAGACCCCGACGTTGAGCCTCGCCGGCGCGGACGACCTCACTCAGCGCCGCCCCAATCCATACTTCCTGCGCGCCTCGGCGACGTCTTCGCAGGCGATGCAACCGATGGGGCACTATGCGGCGACCGAAATGAAGCTCAAGCGCGTCATTACCGTCGTCGAGGACTTCGCCTTCGGTTACGAGCAGATCGGCGGGTTCCAGGCTGCCTTCGAAAAGGACGGGGGCTGCGTCGCCAAGAAGCTGTGGACGCCGATCGTAACCCCCGATTACACGCCGTTCCTGGCCCAGATCAGCGATTGCGACGGCGTGTGCCAGGGATTCGCCGGTTCGAACCCGCTACGCTTCATGAAGCAGTACGCCAATTTCGGCCTCAAGCTGCCGGTCTGCACCGGTGAAACCGGAGGCGACGACGCGCTGCTCAGAAGCTTCGGCGACGAGGCCCTCGGTCTCATCAGCTGCTGCCCCTACACGCTCGACCTCGACACCGACAGCAACAAGCGCTTCATCGCCGCCATGCAGAAGGACTATGGAGTCGATCCCGGCTTTTACGCCGCCGGCCTCTATGTAAACTGCGCCGTGGTCGAGGCCGGGCTGCAAAAGACCGGCGGCAAGACCGACAACAAAGAAG
Source organism: Xanthobacteraceae bacterium (assembly GCA_049579765.1). Classification (GTDB taxonomy): domain Bacteria; phylum Pseudomonadota; class Alphaproteobacteria; order Rhizobiales; family Xanthobacteraceae; genus VAZQ01. The sequence continues at coordinate 13,767 of JBAUOM010000506.1, read as the reverse complement.
CCCTCATGGCGGCGCTCAAGTCGGTCTCCCTCACCGACACCCCGCGCGGGCCGATAAAGTTCGACCATCTCGGCAACGTGGTCGGCAGCTTCTATGTGCGCAAGATCGAGAAGGCGGGCGGCAAGCTCATCAACAAGACGCTCAAGACCTACGAAAATGTGAGCCAGTTCTGGATCTGGCCGGAGAAGGAATTCCTCGCGCATCCGGTGTACTCGCGCGACTATCCGCCGCTGAAGAACTGTTGAGCCGGGTGAAATCCGCGGTCGCCGGATATCGGCGCCCGCGGATCGAGCAAACGGAGCGAGCGGAAGACGGCGAGTATGACCTTTTGGCTGCTGCTGACGGTCAACAGCGTCACATTCGGCGGTCTGTTGTTCCTGCTGTCGGCGGGCTTTTCCCTGATCTTCGGGTTGATGCGTATCCCCAATCTGACGCATGGCTCGCTGTTCATGCTCGGGGCTTATATCGGCGCGACATTCGTCGTCGGCTATGTCGGCCTCACTCTCAATTTCTGGCTGGCAGCCCTTTTGAGCGCGGTGCTGGTCGCAGCGTTCGGCGGGCTGATCGAGCGCCTGTTCCTGCGCCGGCTCCCCGGCGAGCAGCTCGCCCAGGTGCTGGTGACGCTCGGCATCTCTTTCATGGCCGCCGATGTGTGCCTGATGTGGTGGGGCGGCGATCCGATCTCGGTGCCGACACCGGCCGGTCTCGGCGGGTTCGCTCGCATCGGCCCGATGGCGTTTCCAATCTATCGCCTTGCCATCATCCTGATCGCGGTCGTGGTCGCCATCGGCCTCTGGCTGCTACTCGAGCGCACACGGCTCGGTGCCATGATCCGTGCCGGCGTCGACGATCCGGAGATGGCGCGGGTCGTCGGCATCCGCGTCTCGGGGCTGTTCACGATCGTCTTTGCGCTCGGCGCCGGGCTTGCGGGCTTTGCCGGCATGATCGGCACGCCTATTCTTTCGGTTTATCCCGGCCTCGACCAGGACATGTTGCCGCTGGCGCTCGTTGTCGTCATTCTCGGCGGCACAGGCAGCCTCCTGGGCTCGTTCGTCGGCAGCATAGTGATCGGCTTCATCTACAACTTCGGCCAGGCGCTGCTGCCTGAGCTTGCGTATTTCGTCCTCTTCCTGCCGATGCTGCTGGTATTGGTGCTGCGGCCGCAGGGGCTGTTCGGCAGGCAGATACCATGAGCGGCCGGCGTATCGCACTCGGCCTTGCACTGCTCGCCCTCGGCACCGCGCCGTTCTGGATCACCGGAATCTATTACGTCAACGTCGCGAGCCAGATCCTGCTTTATGCGGTCTTTGCCCTCGGCTTGAACGTGCTGGTCGGTTATGCGGGGCTGGTATCCCTCGGCCATGCCGGACTGTTCGGGGTCGCGAGCTACGCCGTCGCCTACCTGCTCGCCGCCGGTCACGACCACGCCTTTGCGATCAGCGCCGCGCTCGCGATCGGGCTTGCCGCAACTGCGCTCTTCGCCGCACTCTCGCTTCGCGCCACCGGCATCGGCTTCATCATGATCACCCTGGCGCTGGGAGAGATCCTCTGGGGATTGGCCTATCGCTGGATCAGCGTCACCAACGGCGACAACGGCATCTCGGTCGCGACGCGCCCGGCGCCGTTCGGATTGTCGCTTTCGTCGGCGAGCGGGTTCTACTACGCAACGTTCGTCGTGTTCCTGCTTGCGGTCGCCGCCGCCGCGGTCTTCGTCCGATCGCCCTTCGGGGCGGCGCTGAAAGGAACGCGAGATCAACCCCGGCGCATGAACGCGCTCGGGTACCACGTCTGGATGATCCGCTTCTGGGCCTGCCTGTTTTCCGGCTTGTTGACCTGCGTGGCCGGCATCCTTTTCGTCTACTATAACCAGTTCATCAGCCCGCAGACGTTGGCGCTCACGTCCTCGGCGGAAGTGTTGCTGATGGTGATCTCGGGCGGTGCTGGGACGCTGTTGGGGCCGATCGTCGGGGCCGCCCTGGTCGTGATCGTCAAGAACATCGTGAGCGGATACATCGAACGTTGGAACTTCATGTTGGGCGCTATTTTCGTCGCCATCGTCATCTTCATGCCGGAAGGGCTCGTTCCCGGCACCGCACGGCTATGGCGGACGGGATGGCGCCCACTGCGCAGCCGTCCGAAGACGGTCGCGGCTCCCGACGTCCCGGGCCCGAAGTCATGAGCGCGCTGGTCGTGGATTCGCTCTGCAAGTCGTTCGGTGGCTTGCGAGTTACCACCAACGTCAACCTCGCCGTCGAGCCCGGCGAACGGCGGCTGATCATCGGTCCGAACGGTGCCGGCAAGACCACCCTGTTCAACCTCATCACCGGCGAGCTGACGCCCGACAGCGGTGCGGTTCGCCTGTTCGATCGTGACATCACCAGCATGCCGAGCCGCCGGCGCGCGCATCTCGGCATGGCGAGAACCTACCAGATCATCACCCTGTTCCCGCGCGACACGATCCTGCGCAACGTCATGCTGGCGCTGCTCGGCTTGTCGTCGGCGCGCTGGAACCCATTGATCGATCTCGACCGCGACCGCAACCTCGTCGACCTGGCACACGCGGCTCTGGCGACGGTCGGCCTCGACCAGATTTCCGACCGTCCGCTCTCCCAGACCTCCTACGGCGAGCGCCGGCGCGTCGAGATCGCCATGGCGTTGGCGCAGAAACCCAAAGTGCTCTTGCTCGACGAGCCGTTCGCCGGACTGTCGATCGATGAAAGGCGCGATGTGCACGAACTGTTGATGGCAATTCCGCGCGACGTGACCACGGTGATGATCGAGCACAACATGGACGTGGCGCTGGACTTTGCCGATCGCATCACCTTGCTTCACTACGGAGAGGTCATCGTCGAGGGCACGCGTGCCGAGGTGGTTGCCGACCCGCGCACTCGGGAGGTCTATCTTGGCGACTGAGGCGCTGGCAATTTCCGGAGTCGACGCCTATTACGGCGACAGCCATGTGCTGCACGGCGTATCGTTTTCGCTGCAGCCCGGTCGCCTGCTCGGGCTGTTGGGGCGTAACGGCGCCGGCAAGACCACCTGCATGCACACGATCATGGGTTTGCTCAAGCCGCGGCGCGGAACGATCTCGCTCTACGACGAGCCGGTTGCCGGGCTTGCGCCCGACGTGATCGCGCGCAAAGGAATTTGCCTCGTACCGCAGGGCCGGCGCGTGTTCCGCACGCTCACCGTGCGCGAGAATCTCATGGTGGCGGCGCGATCGCGGGCCGACGGCGGCGGCGGCGCCGGCTGGTCGATCGATCGCGTCTTCCAGCTTTTTCCGCGACTTTCCGAGCGGCACGCTCAGCTCGCGGGCTCGCTCTCCGGCGGCGAGCAGCAGATGCTCGCGATCGGCCGTGCCCTCATGGGCAATCCGCGCGTGCTCTTGATGGACGAGCCGTCCGAAGGCCTGGCGCCGCAACTGGTCGCCGAAGTCGGCCGCACGATCGCGCAGCTCAAGGCCGAAGGGCAGTCGATCGTGCTGGTCGAGCAGAACATCAAGCTCACGCTGGACCTCTCCGACGACATCGTCATTGTCAACACCGGACAGGTGGTGTTCCAGGGAACGTCCGATCGGATCAAGCTCGACGATGCCATTGTCTCCCAGCACCTCGGCGTGTTCTGATGCCGTCCGGCGACGTGGTCGGTTATCGTCATGCCCGGGCTTGTCCCGGCCATCCAAGTCTTGCCTTGCCTCCCTCCACACATCGGGAGACGTGGAAGCCCGGAACGAGTCGGGCATGACGGCGGCGATAATCTTCAAGTGAGGATCGGTGGCATGCCTGAACAATGGAATAAGTACGGGCCGACCGCGGCGCGCGCGCACGGAATGCCGGGACGCGAAGCCCGGCCGAAGAGCACCACCATCGACATCCATTCGCACGTCGCGATCCCGCAGGCGGCCGCCTATGTCAAGCCGCACCTCGACATGTCGACGATCGCGCTCGCGCATTTCGCCACCGCCGAGACCAAGGCGCTCAGCCAGAAGCAGGAAGAGGACATTCGCGCGCGTATCACGGGCTACGACGAGCGCCTGGCCGAGCTCGACGGCATGGGGATCGACATCCAGCTGGTGATGCCGCCGCCGAACCAGTGCTTCTATACCGTGCCGCTCGACGTCGCGGTTCAAGCCTCGCGCATGGTCAACGACGGGCTGGCGGACTACGTGGCGCGCAAGCCCGACCGGTTCGTGGCGCTCGGCACCGTGCCGCTGACCCACGGCGGCGAGGCGGCGAACGAGCTCGAGCGCTGCGTGAAGTCGCTCGGCATGAAGGGCGTGGAGGTGCTGACCAATGTGGCGGGACGCGAACTGTCGGAGCCGGACTACGCGCCGTTCTGGCAGAAGGCCGAGGAGCTGGGCGCGCTGGTCATCATCCATCCCAACGGCTTCACCGAGGCCAAACGGCTCGCGCGCTTCTACTTCAACAACGTGATCGGCAATCCGCTCGAAACCACCATTGCGCTCCACTATCTGATCTTCGACGGCGTGCTCGAGCGCCATCCGAACCTGAAGATCCTGGCGGTGCACGGCGGCGGCTACCTGCCCGCCTATTGTGGCCGCATCGATCACGCTTGGGGCGCGCGCTCGGATTCCCACGGTGACCTGCCGCGGCCGCCGACCAGCTACCTCAAGAAGATTTATTTCGACACCGTCGTGTTCACGCCCCATCAGCTCGCCGAGCTCGTGCGCCTCTTCGGCGCCGACCACATCATCATGGGAACGGACTATCCATTCGACATGGCCGAGTACGACCCGATCGGTCATGTCGCTTCGATCGAAGGCTTCGATCCCTCCACCATCGCCGCCATCACCGGCGGAAATGCGCGGCGCTTGTTGGGGATTTGAACGCGCGCCGGGCGCCGAAGCCGGGAGTTTGGTAGCGTGATCGTTGTAGCGATCGACATCGGAGGCACCTTCACCGATCTCGTCGCCTTCGACCAGGCGGCGGGGCGGTTCGTCGAGGCCAAGAGCCTCACCACCCCGGCGCAGCTCGGACAGGGCGTGATCGACTGCATCCGCAAGAGCGGGCTCGCCGCGACCGCCATCGACGAGCTCATCCACGGCTCGACTATCGCCATCAACACGCTGATCGAGCGCAAGGGCGCCAAGACCGGCCTCGTCGTCACCCGCGGCACACGCGACGTGTACATCATCGGTCGCGGCAATCGGCCGGAAGCCTACAACCTCTTCTTTCGCCGCCACCGACCGCTGGTGCCGCGGCACCTCACCCGCGAGGTCGGCGAGCGACTGTTGAGCTCCGGCTCGGTGCATGCGGCGCTCGATCGCGCCGATGTCGCAGACGCCTGCCGCGCGCTCGCCGCCGAAGGAGTCGAAGCGGTCGCGGTCTGCTTCCTGCACTCCTACGCCAATCCCGAGCACGAGCGCATCGCCGGCGAGATGATCCGCGCCGCCATGCCCGGCGCCTACGTCTCCCTCTCGCACGAGATCCTGCGCGAATATCGCGAGTTCGAGCGGATGTCGACCACGGTGGTGAACGCCTATGTCGGGCCCAGGGTGGGCGGCTACGTGAAAACCCTCAAATCCCACCTCGGCGCCATCGGCTTTCGCGGCGCACTCTCGATCATGCGCTCGAACGGCGGAGTGATGACGCCCGAGATCGCGACCGAGCGGCCGGCGGCGATGATGGAATCGGGACCAGTCGGCGGAATTATCGCCGCGGCGCAGGTAGGACAGGCGCTCGGCTGCGGCAATGTCATCTCCTTCGACATGGGCGGCACCACGGCGAAGGCGAGCCTCGTGCGCGACGGTGAACCGACCATGGCGCCCGGCTATCATGTCGGCGGCTATGCCAGCGGCCATCCCGTGATGCTGCCGATGATCGACGTGGTCGAGGTCGGGGCGGGCGGCGGCTCGATCGCCTGGCTCGACGAGGTAGGCGCGCTCAAGGTCGGGCCGCAGAGCGCCGGTGCGGATCCCGGCCCGATCTGCTATCGCGGCGGCGGTGTCGAGCCGACCATCACCGACGCCAATGTGGTGCTCGGACGGCTCGATCCGGATAATTTTCTCGGCGGACAGATGAAGCTCGACGCCGATGGCGCCCGGCGCGGCATCAAGGAGAAGATCGCCGCGCCGCTGCGGATGAGTACCACCGCGGCGGCGCAGGCGATCGTCGAGATCGCCATTGCCAAGATGTCGCTTGCGGTGCGCGAAGTCTCGGTGGCGAAGGGCTACGATCCGCGCGACTTCGCGCTGGTCGCGTCGGGCGGGGCGGGTCCCTTGCACGTCACCGCGATCGCGCGCGAACTCCACATCCCCAAGGTCGTGGTGCCGCTGTTCCCGTCGCATTTCTCCGCGCTCGGCATGCTGCTGGCGGACGAGCGGCACGATTTCATCCGCACCGTCTATGCCGATCTCGCCGGCGCGGACTTCGCGGCGCTCTTGAAAATTCACCACGAGATGGTGGCGGAAGCCACCGCCAGCCTGCGCCACGCCGCCGGGGCGCAGCGTCAAATTCATCTCGACCTGCGCTATGTCGGGCAGGAGTTCACGCTGCAGGTACCGGTGAATTTGGCGCAGCTCGAGTCGGAGGATCGTGCCGGCATCAGGGCCGCATTCGACGCACTCTACGAGCAACGTTACGCGCATCACTCGCCCGACGAGCCGGTGGAGATGGTCAACATCCGGCTGGCGATGATCGGCAAACGTCCCAAGCCCGGCTTTCCGCGCCTCGCTGAGACCGGCAGCGCCGCGCCGGCGCGAACGCGCGAGGTCCATTTCATCGACGCGGCCAAAGCGGTCCCCTGCCCGGTCTATCTGCGCGAGACGCTCGGCGCCGGCTGCACGATCGCGGGCCCGGCGCTGATCCAGGAGCATGGAACGACCACCGTCCTGTTCGAGCAGGATACTTTGACCGTCGCGCCTTCGGGCGAGCTCATCATCATGGTGGAAGCCGCATGAATACGAATGCCGAAGCCTTTCCGTTCCCCTCCCCCTTGTGGGGATGGGTTAGGGGTGGGGGTCGAAGTTGGCGGACGCATCTCGCGCAACAACTACGACCCCCCTCCCCATCCCTCCCCCACAAGGGGGGAGGGAGCAGGCCACAGCAAGGCGCGAGGTGGTGCGTCCTATCCACAGAGGCTGGGCAATGACCGCCACTCTCGATCCCGTCACGCTGGAGGTCATCCGCAACGCGCTGCCAGCGGTCGCCAACGAGATGGCGGCCGACCTGCAGCGCACCTCCTACAATATGATGATCTACGAGGTGCGCGACTTCTGCACCGCGCTGGTGAACGCCGAGGGCGAGTTGATCTGCCAGAATGTCGGCGGCGTGTCGCATTTCGTCGCCGACCTCGGCGTCATCATCACCGACGGCATGCGGCGCTACGGCCGTGACGGCTTCGCGCCGGGCGACGTCATCATCACCAACCACCAGGCGGTCGCCGGCCAGCACCTCAACAACATCGTCATCTACATGCCCTATTTCTACCGGGACGAGCTCCTGATGTTCGCCATGGTACGTGCGCATTGGATCGACATCGGCGGCATGAGCACCGGTTTCGGCGCCGGCCCCACGGTCGCCGATCCGTGGCTGGAGGGACTCCAGCTCGACCAGCTCAAGATCTACGAAGCCGGCAAGCTCAACGACACGCTCTATCGCGTGCTCAAGGACAACATTCGCTTTCCCGAGTCCTCGCTCGGCGACATGAAATCGCAGATGGCGGCCTGCCGGCTCGCGGCCCGGCGCATGGACGAGCTGTTCGACAAATACGGCCGCGACACCATCCTCGCGGCGATCGCGCGCATCTTCGACGAGACCGAGACGAGATGCCGCAAGATCGTGGCGGAGCTCGCCGATGGCGTCTATGAAGCGAGAGCCGCGCTCGACGAGGACGGCGTCGTCGCCGGCGAGCCGGTTCCGATCCACGCCAAGGTCACGATCGACCGGGGCGCGATGACCATCGATCTCTCCGGCTGCTCGCAGGAGCGCCGTGCCGCGATCAATTCGCGCACGCTCGCCGGCGCGCGCGTCGCCTACAAGGCGCTCACCGCTCCGCTCGATCCCGTCAACGAAGGCTCCTTCCGCGCGCTCGAGGTGATCATTCCCGAGGGCAACATCATGATGGCGCGCTTTCCCGCGCCGATGTCGACCTGGAGCATGATCGTGCCGATGGTGGTCGACACCATCGTCGCCGCGCTGGCCCCGGCCATGCCGGAACGCGTGCCGGCTGGCCACCACGGCCTCCTCGGCGGCGCGGTCGTGTTCTTCGGCACGCATCCCGCGACCAAGCGGCGCTTCGTGGTGCAAAGCATCGAAGGCGGCGGCTGGGGCGGCCGGCCGTTCGAGGACGGGGAATCGGGGACGGTTTCCGTGTGCCAGGGCGATGTGCGCAACGGCTCGATCGAGGGCATCGAGCTCAAATGCCCGGTGCTGGTCGAGGGCCGCAGGCTGCGCACCGATTCGGGCGGCGCGGGAAAGTATCGCGGCGGGCTGGGCATCGACATGCAGGTGCGCAACCTGGTCGAGGGCAAATGGAATTTCGAGCTGGTTCGCAGAAGCCAATGCCCGCCCTGGGGCCTGTGGCACGGCAAGCCCGGCGAATACGGCATGTACCTCCTGCGCGAGCCGGGCGCGCGCGAATTTCGCATGATGGGAGGGGCGCATCATCCGGTGCCGGTGAACGCCGAAGTGGTCGTGCGCACCGGCGGCGGTGGCGGCTGGGGCGATCCGCTCGAGCGCGACCCGGCTGCGGTGCGCGCGGACGTCGAGGAAGAGCTCGTTTCGCGCAGATCGGCGCGCGAGGACTACGGTGTGGTGTTGCGGGACGATCTCAGCATCGACCAGGACGCGACCGAACAAACAAGAAGTGCGATAAGATCGGGCCGGGGGAACGCGAAGCAGGGGGCAAAGGGATGATCGACTCGGTCACGGATCACGGCGCCTGCCGCGCGGCGGCCCGCTCTTGGTTGCTCGCGATAGCGCCGGCAATCCTGATTGCGATGCTTTGGCTGGCGAGCGGAATCGGCGCGGCCTGCGCCGAGACGCTGCGCGTCGGCAAGGCGGGGCGCGAGGCGTTTTCCTTCGTCCCCGCCGACATCGGCGCCCGCACGGGCATCTTCGCAAGGAACGGCCTCGACATCGAGATCAGCAGCTTCGGCGGCGACGCCCGGCTGCAGCAGGCGATGGCCGCCGACGGCATCGACGTCGCGCTCGGCTCCGGGCCCGGGCTCGCCTTCATCGTCAAGGGATCGCCAGGGAAGGGTATTGCCGCCATGGCGGGGCCGCCGCTGCTGTTCGCGCTCGTGGTCCGCACCGACGGGTCGGTCGCGACGGTCGACGATCTCAAGGGCCGCAAGGTCGGCGTTTCGACCGTCGGCTCGGTAACGAGCTGGATCATCAGCGAGGTGTCGCGGCAGCAGGGCTGGGGCTACGACGGCATGTCGCAGGTTCCGATCGGCGACGACGCCAACAGGATCGCGGCGCTCAAAACCAAGTCGATCGACGCGGCGATCGTCAACTTGGCGCAGGCGCTCAATTTCGTGCAGCGCGGCGAAGGCAGGGTGCTGCTGCGCTTCGGTGAGCTGGTCAAGGACTTCCACATCCATGTGATCTTTGCGACCGACAAGGCGATCGTCCAGAAGCCCGCCGCGCTCAAGGCGTTTCTCAAGGGCTGGTTCGAGACCATCGCCTTCATGCGCAAGAACAAGGCCGCGACGGTCGCGATCGCCGGCGAGGTCATGGGCACCGACGCCGCCACCACAGGCGCCATCTACGACGAGCTGATGCCCATGTTCTCCGACACCGGCCGGTTCGATCCCAAGGCGCTCGCGGTGCTGCGCAAGTCCTTCGTCGAGATGAAGACGCTCGCCCAAGAGCCCGACATGGGCAAGCTCTACACCGAAGCGTTCCTCCCGACCAATTGACGGAAGATCGTATGGCGTCCCACACCGCAGCGATCCGGATCAGGGGCGTCTCGCACCAGTTCGGCGAGGCAGGCGAGGCCCGTCACGTGCGCGCGCTGCGCGACACCTCGCTTGATGTCGCGCGCGGCGAGCTTCTCTGCCTGATCGGACCGAGCGGCTGCGGCAAGTCGACCCTGCTCAACGTCGTCGGTGGCCTCATGGCCCCCGCCAGCGGAACGGTCGAGATTTTCGGCAAGCGGGTAGCCGGGCCGATGCCGCACGACGTCGCTTTCGTATTCCAGGAGAACGCGCTGTTCCCGTGGAACACGGTGCTCGACAACGTCAATCTCGGCATGGTGTTCCAGGGCGTGCCGCGGGCCGAGCGCGAAGCACGCGCACGACGCTCGCTCGCGGCCGTGGGGCTGAAGGACTTCGCGCAGCACTATCCGGGCCAGCTCTCGGGCGGCATGCGCCAGCGCGCCGCGCTCGCCCGTGCATTGAGCCTCGAAACCGGCATTCTGCTCATGGACGAGCCGTTCGGCGCGCTCGACGAGCAGACCCGCATGATCCTCGGGGAGGACCTCTCGCTGCTGCTCTCCCGCGCCGGCAAGACCATCGTGTTCGTGACCCACAGCCTGGGCGAAGCCACGTTCCTCGCCGATCGCGTCGCGGTGTTCTCCGCGCGCCCGGGCACGATCAAGGAGATCATCGCGGTCGACGAGCCGCATCCGCGCCGGCCCGATTTCGTCACCTCCGCGAAATTCACCTCGATCCGCAACCGTCTCTATGGCCTGCTTCACGACGAGATCCGCAAGACCATGGCGGAGACCGGCGCGGGGGCCGCACCATGAAGCCCCCCGGCGACGAGCGGCGCCTCGCCAGCCGCGCGGTTCAGGCCGCCTTCCTGATCGCGCTCATTCTCGCGTGGTACCTCGCCACGAGCCGCCGGCACGTGAGCCCGCTGCTATTGCCCGATCCGGTCGCTGTGCTGCGCGATTTCTGGGGCATCCTCAAGACCGGCGAATTCATCGGGGATCTGCGCGTCACCCTGACCGAGCTTGCCGCGGCCTTCGCCATTGCGGCGACGTCCGGGCTCGTCGTCGGTTACCTCATCAGCCGGTCACAATATCGCATTCGGGTATTCGAGCCGCTGTTTGCCGCCATCTATTCGATCCCGATCATCCTGTTCCTTCCGCTTTACGTCCTGTTCTTCGGCCTGGGCCCCGCCTCCAAGATCGCGCTGGGTGCCACCATCAGCTTCTTTCCGATCGCGCTCAACACCGTCGCGGGCTTCGGCTACGTCGACAAGGTGCTGGTCACGGCCGCCCGCTCCATGGGCGCGTCGGACTACCAGCTCTTCCGCTACGTGCTGCTGCCGGCGGCGCTGCCGATCATCCTTACCGGCATGCGCATGGGCTTCACCGTCGCACTCCTCGCCATCATCGGCAGCGAGGCCATCGCGTCGCTCGCCGGCCTCGGCCATCGCATCGTGCACCTCGCCGAAGCCATGGAGACGGCGCAGATGTTCGCCTATATCGCCTTCGTCGTCGCGATCGTCGCGATCCTCAACGCGCTGGTGTCCGCGCTCGAGGCGCGGGGAAAGCGCCCGTGAAGCCCGCCCGCGCGAGCACGATGCGGAGCATGCTGCGGCGAGCCTTTGTCGCGCGCATCGCCGTCATCGTGTTGCTGTTCTGCCTCTGGGAGATCGCCGCCCGCTGGTGGGTCGACCCGATGTTCCTGAGCCCGCCGTCGCGCGTGCTCGCGTCGCTGCCAGCGGTATTCGATACGCCCGGGGTGCCGGCGGCCTTGCGCATCACGTTCTGGGAGCTCGCCGTCGCCTTCGTGCTCTCGGTCGTCATCGGGCTGGCGATCGGGCTCGCGGTCGGCCTGCAGCCGTTCGCGCGCAGGAGCTTCATGCCGGTCATCCTGCTGCTCTACGGCACCCCGCAAGTCACCATCCTGCCGCTGTTCATCCTCTATTTCGGGATCGGCCCCGCCTCCAAGATCGCCTTCGGCGTGAGCCACGGCTTTTTTCCCATCATCGTGACCGTGGTCGCGGGGGTGCAGAACGTCAAGCCGATCCTGCTCGTGAGCGCGCGCTCCATGGGTGCGAGCCGCTGGCAGGTACTGCGCCACGTGATCTTCCCGCACATGATCCCGAGCTTCTTCGCCGGCATGCGGCTCGGCATGACCGGCGTGCTGCTCGGCGTGCTGCTGGCCGAGCTCTATGTCTCGACCGCGGGCATCGGCTACTTCACCTCGCTGTTCACGCAGAACTTCGATCCGACGCGGCTGCTCGGCCTCATCTCCGTGCTCGCCGCCATGGCCATCGCGCTCAACGAGATCGTGCGGCGGGCGGAGGTGCATTTCCGCCGCTGGCAGGCGGACTGACGGAGAATTTCGATGGCGGGAAGGTTGCGACTGACGGTGGCGTGCGGCGACTACGAAATCGTGCGCGCACTCAAGGAAGGCGCGGTCGTAGCCGACGGCCTCGACCTCGTCATGCTTACCGGCATGGGCCCGCGCGAGCGCCACTGGCGCATGGCCCGCAAGGCCGAATTCGACGTCTGCGAGGCCAATGTCGGCGCCTATTTCATGGAGCGCGACCAGAACTCCACAGTGCGCGCGCCTCTTACCGCGATCCCGGTATTCCTGCATCGCCGCTTCCGCCACGGCTTTTTGTTCGTCAACGCCACGGCCGGCATTGCCGCGCCGAAGGATTTGATCGGCAAGAAAGTGGGCGGGACAAACTTCCAGCCCGCTTCCAACATCTGGATGCGCGGCATCCTCGAAGAGGAATACGCCCTCCCCCACCGGCAGGTGACCTGGGTGGTCGAGCGCAGCGAGGACGTCGCCTTCGTGCCGCCCGAGGATCTGCGCATCGAGATGATCGCGCCCGGCAAGGCGCTCGACGTCATGCTCGCGGAGGGCGAGATCCCGGCGATGCTGTCGCCGGAGCTGCCGCGCCTGTTTCTCGCCGGCGACAAGCGGATCGTGCGGCTGTTTCCCGACTACAAGGACGTCGAACTCGCCTATTTCCGCCGGACCGGGATCTTTCCCATCATGCACGTCACCACCATCAAGCAGGAGATCGTGGACAAATATCCCTGGGTGCCGACCAATTTGGTGAAGGCCTTCGAGCAGGCAAAGAACATCGCCTATCGGCGGATTGCCAATCCGCGCATGGTGCCGATCGCGTGGGTGCGCACCGCGCTCGAAGAACAGGAGGCAGTGCTCGGTCCCGACCCCTGGGCCTACGGGCTGACGCCGGCCAACCGCAAGAACCTGGAGACGGTCCAGCGCTACACTTTCGAGCAAGGGATGATCACGCGCATGCTGCCGCTCGATGCGCTGTTCGCCGACACCGATCTCGGCGACGCCGGCGGGTCGGACGGGATTTGATGACCTTCGACCAGCGCCTCGCCGCCATCCGCGCCGGCATGATCGAGCACGGGCTCGACCTCATCATCGCCGTGCACGATGGTGCGCATTTCATCGAGACGCCCAATCCGGTCTTCGTGCTCAGCCGCTTCAAGTCACTGGGGCCTGCCGCCGTCATCCTGCCGCGCGACGGCGCCGCGACCCTGATCGTGACGCCGGAATGGGACGCCGACCGCGCAGCGGAATGCTGCCCCGCGCTACGCGTGGCTGCCAGCGACGACGTGCTCGGTGCGCTTGCATCCGCGCGAGACAAGAGCGGCCTTCCCGACGCCCGGATCGGCCTCGCCGGGCTCGCTTTCACTCGCTGGGAGATCGCCGCCCCGCTGACGCGGATGCTGCCGCGGGCCGACTCGGCCGACGACATTATCTTCGATGCCGCCGCCGCGAAGACCGTGGAGGAGATCGCCCATGCACGCGAGGCGACGCGCATCGCCGAGCTGGGCTATGCGCGCCTGATCGAGATC